>CALSBD010000423.1:0-3706 GCA_943373055.1 Rhizobium sp. Q54 | reverse complement strand
CGGAGTTGTCGGCGGAAGCGCGCGCGATCTTGGACCGGCAGGCGACGTGGCTTGGCCGCTATCCGCGCTACTCGATCTTGCTGGAAGGCCATGCCGACGAGCGCGGCACGCGTGAATACAACATCGCGCTGGGTGCACGCCGTTCGGCCGCAACGCGAGACTATTTGATTTCACGTGGAGTGGCGCCGACCCGTCTGCGCACCTTGTCGTATGGCAAGGAACGTCCGGTCGCGGTGTGCGATGACGAATCGTGCTGGTCGCAAAACCGGCGCGCCGTGACCGTGTTGGGCGGCTCGTCTTAAGCGGTTGAGGCGGTCGCGGGTGGTCACAATTCCGCCCGCGACGCTGTGTAGCGCTTGAGCCGAGATCCTTGCCTCAGGCGTCCGCACGGTCCAAACTCATGTCCATGATTGACACGTCTTTTCTCGCGCGCCTTCGCGCGCCCCGCCTCGCGCTTTCGATCGCGGTGATGACCAGCGCGCTCGTGGCGGCCGGGCAGCCCGCCTGGGCGCAGGCCAATTTGTTTGGCGGCGGACAACAGCAGTCGTCTCCGACCCAACAGCAGCAAGCGCAAATGTCGCTGCGCCTGCAGCAGATCGAGCAGCAGCTGCGCCAGCTGACCGGGCAGATCGAACAGCTCACCTTCCAGAACCAACAGCTGCAAGATCAAATGCGGCGCATGCAGCAGGACTATGAGTTCCGCCTGCAGGAGCTGGAAACCAATAAGCGCCCGCAAAAGCGCTCGGATGCCACGCCGCCCGGCAATGCGCCCGCGACCACGCCGCCGGCCGACGCTGTTCCAACCGACACGGCTACCGCTCCGACCCTGGAAGACTTGCCGCGCGCCGCGCCCAATCAGCAGGCTGCGCTGGGTGGGGCGGACGCAGCCGCGCTTGGCGCGCCGCCGGCGGTCTTGGGCCAAATCCCGGCCGATGATCCCCTTGGCGCCGCGCTGTCTGGCCGGGGCCCGCTCGATTTGCGCCCCGGTGGCGCCCCCGCGGCCGGCGGTGACGAGCTGCCGCCCGGCGTGGATGCGCGGGTCGCCGCCCTGCCAGCGGTGCCCAATCCGCGCGCGGAGTATGATGCCGCTTACGGCTATGTGCTCAGTGGCGAATGGCAGCTCGCGCAGGTCAGCTTCGAGCAGTTTATTGCCAACCACCCCACCGACCGCCGGGTCGGCTCGGCGATGTATTGGCTGGGCGAAAGCCATGCCGCGCGGCGTCAATTTCGCGAAGCGGCTGACGCCTATCTGAAGGCCTATACCCAATATCCCGATGATCCCAAGGCGCCCGACAGCCTGTTCAAACTGGGGGTGACACTGGGAAATCTGGGTGAGCGGCAGGCGGCGTGCGCCACCTATGGCGAACTTCTCGAAAAGTATCCTCGTGCCTCCCGGGCCCTGCGCGAGCGGGCCGCCGCCGAGCGGCAGCGGGCGCGGTGCGGCTGAGTGACGGCGCCGGCCGACCTTGCACCGCCCTCAAACGCGGTTGCCGTCGCCGAACCTTTGACCGCGGCCGATTTGGTGGCGGTGTTCTCTCCCGCCTTTTCGTCCCATGCGGCCATTGGGCTGGCGGTATCGGGCGGGTCGGACTCCCTGGCGATGATGGTTTTGGCAACGGCGTGGGCGCAATCGACCCCCGGCGCGCCACGGCTGCACGTACTGACCGTTGATCACGGTTTGCGCCCTCAGGCACGCGCCGACGCGGACGCGGTCGCGCAGGTGGCGGGGACCATCGGCCTCTCCTGCGACATCTTGACCTGGCAGGGTACCAAGCCGGCGACGGGCGTGCAGGCCGCTGCCCGAGCCGCGCGGTATCGGCTGTTGGTCGAGGCCGCCCGGGCGCGCGGGCTCACGGCGCTTGCCACCGCCCACACGCTGGAGGATCAAGCCGAGACGGTGCTCATGCGGCTGGCCCGAGGATCGGGCTTGAAGGGGCTTGCCGGCATGGCCCCCCGCAGCGATTGGCTCGGGCTCCCCTTGTTGCGGCCGTTGTTGTCGGTGAGCCGGGCGCGGCTTGCCGCGTCGTTGCGGGTGCGCGGCATCGCACACCGCGAAGACCCGTCAAATGACGATCGGCGGTTTGAGCGGGTGCGCTGGCGGGCGTTGCTGCCGGTGTTGGGCGCCGAAGGTCTCGACGCGGGCGCGCTTGCCCGGTTCGCCGGTCGCTGCCGCCGGGCCGACGAGGCTCTCGAAGCGGTCGCCGACGAGGTGATGGCCCAAGCGGTCGTTGGGCCGGACGGAAAACACACCTTGGCGCGCGAGGTGTTTCGCGCGGCGCCGCTTGACGTTCAAATTCGCGTGTTGGCCCGTTTGGTGCGGGCGGTCACGGCTCAGACGGACATCACCAAGGTTGCGACACTTGAGCGCGTCGTGCGTGACGAGAAGCTGGCGAATCTCGCCCAAGCCCTGGCGGAGCAGGCGGTTTTGCGCCGAACGCTGGGGGGAGCGGAGTTCACCGCTCGGGGGACTGCCATCCATATCCGGCGCGAGAATCCGCGCCGAACGCAGGCAGCGACGCATCCAAAGCCGGCTCGGGTTGCGTATGGTCTGACAAGGGATGATCACACCGATCCGTCCGTCGTTTTGGATCCTGACAAGACCCGCGCGGCCGATCGGTTCACCACGGCGAGAGACTGAGCGAATGAAGGGTGTGACGATCCTTCACAAGCGCCCGTCCCGGACCTACATTAGGGTCGACTATTGACGGTCGGCAGGTTCGCGTCCCTTCGCGGATCGCCCGCCGGCGGGGAAAGCTGATGAACGCCAATTTCCGCAATTTCGCCCTCTGGGTGATCATTGGACTGCTCTTGATTGCGCTGTTCCAACTGTTCCAGAATCCAGGACGAGGGCCAGGCGCATCCAATGAGATCGCCTTCTCGCAGTTTCTCGACTCCGTCGAGCGCGGCGACGTGCGCCGGGTAACGATCGCTGAGCAGCAAATCTCGGGCGAGTATAACTCGGGTGGGACCTTCCAGACCTACGCGCCGCCCGGCACCGGCTATGTGGACAGCCTGCGCGCCAAGGGCGTGCAGATCGCCGCGCGGCCGCAAACGGAGAACTTCTCGCTCTTGGGCGTGCTGATCTCCTGGTTCCCGATGCTTCTCATCCTCGCCATCTGGATCTTCGTGATGCGCCAGATGCAAGGCGGCGCGGGCGGCAAGGCGATGGGGTTCGGCAAGTCAAAGGCCAAGCTTTTGACCGAGGCGCATGGCCGCGTGACGTTCGAGGACGTGGCGGGCATCGACGAGGCCAAGGAAGACCTGCAGGAGATCGTGGAATTCTTGCGTGATCCGCAGAAGTTCCAGCGGCTGGGTGGTCGCATCCCGCGCGGCGTGCTGCTTGTCGGCCCGCCCGGAACGGGTAAGACGCTGACCGCGCGCGCCGTCGCCGGCGAGGCCAATGTGCCGTTCTTCACCATCTCGGGCTCCGACTTCGTGGAAATGTTCGTGGGCGTTGGCGCCAGCCGCGTGCGCGACATGTTCGAGCAGGCCAAGAAGAACGCGCCGTGCATCATCTTCATCGACGAAATCGACGCGGTCGGCCGTCATCGCGGCGCGGGCCTCGGCGGTGGCAATGATGAGCGCGAGCAGACCTTGAACCAGCTCCTCGTGGAGATGGACGGCTTTGAGCCCAATGAGGGCATCATCATCATCGCGGCGACCAACCGGCCGGACGTGCTTGACCCCGCGCTGTTGCGTCCGGGCC
>CALSBD010000422.1:0-3710 GCA_943373055.1 Rhizobium sp. Q54 | reverse complement strand
CCCGCCGATTATTGAAGCATACGATCAACCGCAGGTATAGGGCGCACCCGCCTTATCGACGATGGCGTTATACTCACGGAAAATCTTGATCAGCTTTGCGGCCGTCTCGCCGGTCTTGGCGATCTCGTCCCAGAAGATCTTCGCCTCGTCCTCGACCGCCTTCCACTCCGCGGCCGGGATGGAGGTGAGCTTCAGCTTGTCGCCGGTGGCGCGCAGCTTGGCTTCACCGCCCCAATACCACTGATTGCGGTAGGTGTGGCTTGCTTCGATGCACGACTGCACGATGCGCTTCAGTTCCGGCGACAGATCTGCCCACTTCTTCTCATTGACGAAGAACGAGCCGATCCAGGCGCCCGAGATGTTGTTGGTGAGGAAGTGGCTCGTCACATTGGCCCAGCCCACCGTGTACACCTCGGTGATGCCCGACCACGACATGCCGTCGAGTTCGCCCGTCTGCACGGCGACTTCCGCGTCGGCATAAGGGATCGACACCGGGATCACGCCGAACTTGGAGAGGAACTTACCCGCGGTCGGGAAGGTGTAGAGCTTGAGGCCCTGGAAGTCCTTCAGGCTGGTGATCGGCTTCTTGGTGTTGAAGTTGCAGGGGTCCTGACCCGCCGCTGACAACCACACAACGCCGCCGGCCTTCTTGTAGGCATCGCGCCAAATGTCGGCGAGGCCGTATTGATAAAACAGCGTCGGCACGTCGAGCGCATGGCGCGTGGCGAGCGGGAAGTAGCCACCGAACTGAGCGACATCGACCGGCGCGGCCATGGAGTCGTCGTCGGAGTGCACCGCATCGATGGTGCCGGCCTGCATGGCGCGGAACAATTCGCCGGTCGGCACGATCTGGTCGGCGAAGTAAAGCTCGATCTCAAGCTGGCCCTTGGCCGCTTCGTTGATCATGTCGATGACGGGCTTCGTCACGTGCTCGCCGAGCGTCGCGCCGGCATAGGTCTGAAACCGCCACTTGTGCTTGGCTTGCGCCTTGACGATCGCCGGGGCGGCGATGGTGGCGGCGCCCGCGGTCGCGGCCAGGCCGGCGCCGCGGAGGAATTGACGACGGGATGTGGTCATCGGTGGTTTCCTTTCCTCTTGGATGGTGTGGTCTTAGGTGTCGTTTCCGAGACCTCTTCTAACGGAGGTCTTCAGGGCCGCCTCATTTTCCGTAGACATATTGCGGCAGCCAAAGCGCGATCTGTGGGAAGATCATCACCAGCGCGAGCGCGACGAGCATGATCGCGACGAACGGGATGACCGACTTGTAGATATCGATGATGGTGATGTTCGGCGGCGCGAAGGCGCGCATCAAGAACAAGTTATAGCCGAACGGTGGGGTCAGGTAGGCGATCTGGCAGGTGATCGTGTAGAGGACGCCGTACCAGATCAGATCAAAGCCCAGCGCCTTGACGAGCGGGATGAACAACGGCGCCACGATGACGAGCATGGCCGTATCGTCGAGGAACATGCCCATCACGAGATAGGCGACCTGCATGAGGATCAGGACCTCCCACGGTCCCAGCCCCATTTCCTTGACGAAGAAGCCCTCGATCGTCTTGACCGCGCCCAGGCCGTCAAAAATCGCGCCGAAGCACAGGGCGGCCAGGATGATCCACATGAACATGCACGAGATGCCCAGCGTCTTGCGAACACTGTCGTGCATCACCGTCCACGTCAGCCGACCTCGGATCGCCGCGGCGGCCGTGGCCGCGATGGCGCCCACGCCGGAGGATTCCACCAGGCTCGTATAGCCAAGCAGGAACAGCCCGCTCATCAAGAAGAACACGACGAACGGCAAAATGCCGGCGCGCAGCAACTTGAGCTTTTCAGCCAACGGAATGTTGCGCTCCTCGCGTGACAGCGCCGGACCCAGATTGGGCTGCAGCCAGCACCGCACCGAGATGTAGATGATGAAGAGCGCCGCCATCATCAGGCCAGGGAACACGCCGGCGAGCCACAGCTGCCCGACTGGTTGGCGGGCAATCATGGCGTAAAGGATCAGCACGACGCTGGGCGGAATGAGAATGCCCAGCGACGAGCCGGCTTGGATGACGCCGGTGACCATGATCTTGTCGTAGCCGCGGCGCAAAAGCTCCGGCAGCGCGATGGTGGCGCCGATGGCCATGCCGGCGACCGACAGGCCGTTCATCGCCGAGATCACCACCATCAGGAACACCGTCCCGATGGCCAGACCGCCGGGCACAGGACCAAACCAGACGTGGAAGGCCTTATAGAGGTCCTCCGCGATGCCGGATTCGGAGAGCATGTAGCCCATGTAGATGAACAGCGGCAGCGTCAGCAGCGGATACCACCGCATAACCTTAATGGCCTGGGTAAAGGCAAGCTCCGCTCCACCCGGACCCCAGAGAAGAACGCCGAAAATCACCGCGACGAAGCCAATGACGGCGAATACCCGCTGCCCGGTGAGCAGCAAGACCATCAACGAGGCAAACATCATGGTGGCGATGAGACCGTAACTCATGCGATCTCCTCACCGCGCGCTTCCGCGATATTCTTGAACCACTCGGCGAACGCTTGCAGGATCATCAAGAAGATGCCAATCACCATGATGATCTTGATCGGCGCCATGTAGGGCCGCCACGACGAGAAGCCGCGCTCGCCGACTTCCAAGGCATAAATCGTGCTTTGGATACTGCCGTAGAACAGAAAAGCCAGATACCCGAACAGCGCGATGATGGTGACCATATCCACCCGCGCACGCTGCTTTGCCGACCAGTTGGCATAGATCAGGTCCATCCGGACATGGTCATTATGCTTGAGCGAATAGCCACCGCCAAGCATGAAATAGGCGACCAACACAAACTGCGCCATGTCGAGCGTCCATAAGGACGGCATGTTGAAGCTTTTGGAAACGGACGAATACACAAGAATGGCGATCATCACAAAAATCAAATACATCGAAAACAAACCGACATATTCGCTGATACGGTCCATGACACGGACATAGGTCTTAATTGCCGGGGGCATCAGGCGTTCCTCCCCGTTTCCAAAAGGGGCGCGAGGAGCCGCGCGAGCCGGGCGGCCCAGGCGGCCTCGCCCGCGGCGTCGGCCACCAGGTCGTTGCGGATCTCAATCATCACGCTGTCAAAGCCGTGGCCGTCGGCGTGCCGCTCTAGCGTGCGATAAACCCGGTCGGCGGGCGAATAGGGCTCATTGTCGCCCACCACCAGTGCGGGGTCGTCCGCGTGAAGTGCGGCGATCAAGGCGCGCCCAAGCGCGGGGCGCTCGCCGTAAAGCACGCCGATGGCCCAGGGTCGCGCGACGCCGCGATAGACCGGGTTGAACGTATGGACCGCGATTACGACGGGGCTGGCGGGCCGGGCGGCGCGCGTCGCCATCAGATCGGCCAGACGAGCGTGATAGGGCGCATGGAAACGGGCGAAGCGGTCGCGGCGCGCGGCCGCTGATAGGTCCTGATTGCCAGGAATGCGCGTCGTCTCGGACACAACCGCGATCGCGTCGTCATCGGCGTCGGTGCGATTGAGATCGACAATCAGCCGCGACACGGTCGAGAACGCGAGCGGCGCGTCGAGCCGTTCGGCCAGATCGCGGGCAACACCGAGCGCGCCGGGGTCCCAGGCAATATGA
Source organism: Rhizobium sp. Q54 (assembly GCA_943373055.1). Classification (GTDB taxonomy): domain Bacteria; phylum Pseudomonadota; class Alphaproteobacteria; order Rhizobiales; family Ancalomicrobiaceae; genus CALSBD01. The sequence continues at coordinate 101 of CALSBD010000422.1, read as the reverse complement.
CGGGTGAGGTCCGATGCGCTGAGGCCCAGATCGGCGAATTCAGCGGGCACGACGTTTGAGGCGTGGTCGCAGACAATGACAGCGCGGCCTGGGCGCTGTTC
>CALSBD010000421.1:0-3710 GCA_943373055.1 Rhizobium sp. Q54 | reverse complement strand
GGCGTCGAGCGCGGTGCGGCCCATGCCGCCCCCCAGAATGACGAACTTGTCCTTGCCCTTGGCGAACTCCGTGCCAACCTTCGGGGCCGCGCTCGGATCGTCCGCATAGACGACCAGAGTCGGACCCGTGAACAGGCCTTGCATGTGTTCGAGGTCGGTGCCTTGAAGAGCCAGTTTGGCGAGGCGGTTCTTCGCGACTTTCACGGAGCCGCCCGCCGCGCGCATTTTCACCCGAAGGGTTTCCATGTCGGCGACGGTCATGCCCGCGTTCTTGGCGACGACGACGGCACCGGTCCGCTTGAACACGGTGTTGAGCATCGTTACCAGTTCGCGCTTTTCCGCTTTATCCACGACTGCCTCGATGTTTAGGCCGAACGGTTGCCCGGTCGGCCGGCTGCCGAATGCCGCCCGTGAGCGCAAGGGTCGACGGTGAGCATGACGCCCATCGCGATCCCGACGTCCTTGGACGGCGGTGATGCCCTCTGTCCCCGGTCGCATCCCCGGGCTGTCGCCCGCTTCGGCTTTCGGTCAACGGTTCGAACCCAAGGTCCGCCCTCCCCGCACGCGGGTCAGGCCTCTCAAGGGGTTCTTCCTCCGTCTGTGCAGGTCGCCTCTGAAAAGACGCGTTTAAGCCGGCACGCCGGCACCTGCAGTCTCGGACAGGAGCGCCCCAGCCCGTGTGAGATGACCTCACCCGTCCCGGGGGTCCGCTCCCGGACGGCGAACCGTCCGAGGAGAAGCGTGTGTCAGGCGCGCCAAACCCCGCGCGCCGAAATCAAATCCATCAGGCTCACTGGCCCGACGACGCGCCAACGGTGGCCACATCCACCTTCACGCCCGGGCCCATGGTCGAGGAGACCGCCACGCGCTGAAGGTAGGTGCCCTTGGCACCGGTCGGCTTCGCCTTGACGACGCTGTCGACGAAGGCGCGGATGTTTTCCAGGAGCTTGTCATCGCCGAACGAGATCTTGCCGATGCCGGCGTGCACGATGCCCGCCTTCTCGACGCGGAACTCAACGGCGCCGCCCTTGGCGTCATTGACGGCCTTGGTGACGTCCATGGTCACCGTGCCCACCTTCGGGTTCGGCATCAGGCCGCGCGGGCCGAGCACCTTACCCAGACGGCCGACGAGCGGCATCATGTCCGGGGTCGCGATGCAGCGATCGAAATCGATCGTGCCGCCCTGGACGATCTCGAGGAGGTCCTCGGCGCCCACGATGTCGGCACCCGCCTTGCGGGCTTCATCGGCCTTGGCGCCACGGGCGAACACCGCCACGCGCACGGTCCGGCCGGTGCCGTTGGGCAGGTTGCACACGCCGCGGACCATCTGGTCGGCGTGGCGCGGGTCAACACCCAGGTTGAGGGCGACTTCAACGGTCTCGTCGAACTTCGCCGTCGCGCGCAACCGCACCATCTTGATGGCGTCGGTGAGCGGATAAACCTTGTTGCGGTCGATGCCTTCAGCCGCCTTGCGAATACGCTTGCCTTGAGCCATGGGTTCAGCCCTCCACAACCGAAAGGCCCATCGAGCGGGCGGAACCTTCGACCATCTTCATCGCGGCCTCGACGCTGGCGGCGTTGAGATCCTTCATCTTCTTCTCAGCGATCTCGCGCACCTGCTTGGAGGTGACCGAGCCGATCGCAGCCGTCTTGCCGGGGGTCTTGGAACCCGACTTGAGGTTGGCAGCCTTCTTGAGGAAGTAAGACACCGGCGGCGTCTTGATCTCGAAGGTGAACGACTTATCGGTGAAGTAGGTGATCACGACAGGGCACGGCATGCCCTTTTCGAGTTCCTGGGTCTTCGCGTTGAAGTCCTTGACGAACATCATGATGTTCAGGCCACGCTGACCGAGCGCGGGGCCGATCGGCGGCGACGGCATCGCGGCGGCCGCCGGGACTTGGAGCTTGATGTAGCCCTGGATTTTCTTAGCCATAATACGCTCCCATCATGGAGCCCGGACCATCCGGTCTCCCGAGGTTCGGCGGTTCGGTCCGGTGCGCCGGCTAAAGCGCTGCCTTTCCTCCCGCCCGGTCGCCGCAAGGTTGCCCGCGCAGCTACCGTCGGTCGCCTGGCGAACCAGGCAACCCACCAGCTCAGACCTTTTCGACCTGGCCGTATTCCAACTCCACCGGCGTGGCGCGACCGAAGATCGACACCGCGACCTTGAGGCGCGCGCGCACCTCGTCGACTTCCTCGACCACGCCGTTGAACGACGCGAACGGGCCGTCGGACACCCGCACCTGCTCGCCCACCTCGAAGGTGACCGAGGGCTTGGGACGCTCCACGCCCTCCTGCACTTGCGTCAGGATGCGTTCGGCTTCCCGGTCCGGGATCGGCATCGGCTTCGACTTGTCGGCGCCGAGGAAGCCCGTGACCTTCGGGGTGTTCTTGATGAGGTGATACGCCTCATCGGTCATATCCATGCGGACAAGGACATAACCGGGGAAAAACTTGCGCTCCGCATCGACCTTCCGGCCCCGGCGCACTTCGACCACCTTTTCGGTGGGCACCAGGATATCCTCGAACAGGTGCGACAGCCCTTGCTGCGCGGCCTTTTCGCGGATCGACTCGGCCACCTTGTTCTCGAAGTTCGAGTAGGCGTGGACGATGTACCAGCGCTTGTTATCGGTCGTCATCGATGCGTGTCCCATGGGCTTACCAGCCTGTTCGCTTCGCGCGCTCACTGCCCGATGCCGAGCACGAGGCCGACGGCCCAGCCGAGAATTTGATCCGCGATCAAAAAGAAGATCGCCGCCAACAACGCCATCACAAACACCATGGCGGTCGTGAGCATGGTCTCACGCCGGGTCGGCCAAGTGACCTTGGCCGTTTCCTCACGCACCTGCTGCAGGAACTGGAAGGGATTGGTCTTGGCCATCGCGCTTCGAAAACCCCGCCTGCTGGTCGCCCGGCGCCCCAGGCGCCACCGCGAACGAAACCCGTTTCACCACGCACCCCCAAGCTCAACCCTCACAAGGTCGTGCCCGGAAACGCCCATCTCACCGCCAAGCCGTAAGTGCAATGACGCGCGTGGGGGATCGGTCGATCCCGCCCCGCGCGCGTGCTGGCCTGTTAGCCGTCACATACGTCCTTCGCTCATCGCTCGCAAGAGGCATCTTGCGCGAGAGCGTCAGGACATCACGTCCGGTGTGCCGTGCCGCCCCATCAAGCTGACCCGTGATCAGCGACTTGGACGGCTGGCAGGGGCAGAGGGACTCGAACCCCCGACCCTCGGTTTTGGAGACCGATGCTCTACCAACTGAGCTATACCCCTCCACCGGACAGAGCGTCGCGTACGACGCCCTGGTGTTCTAATGCCTTCGAGCCCGCCTGCCAACCCCGTTCTCAACGAAGTTCGCAGCGCCTCGGCAACGTCACTTGATGATCTTCGCGACGACGCCGGCGCCGCACCGAAGTCGGGCTTGCCCGACTTCGGCACCCAAAAAGGGTCGGCGCCTCGGCAACGTCACTTGATGATCTTCGCGACGACACCGGCGCCGCACCGAAGTCGGGCTTGCCCGACTTCGGCACCCAAAAAGGGTCGGCGCCTCGGCAACGTCACTTGATGATCTTCGCGACGACGCCGGCGCCGACGGTGCGGCCGCCTTCACGGATAGCGAAGCGCAGCTTCTCTTCCATGGCGATCGGAACGATCAGCTCGACCATGATCTTCACGTTGTCGCCCGGCATCACCATCTCGGTGCCTTCC
>CALSBD010000420.1:0-3711 GCA_943373055.1 Rhizobium sp. Q54 | reverse complement strand
CCGGTTCGGTGCGCTCACCTGCCTCTTTGGCGGGGCGGGGCGATGGCGCGCGTTGGCGAGCGCGCCTCTCCCGTCCGCCAACGGCCGCGATGGGCGACCCGTGACTGCCCGCTCGTGAGCGCGGCGCCGTTTAGCCCCAAGATGAGGCCCCCATGGCGACAGGTGATAAAGCGGCCCGCGATCCCCGTCGGGCCGAGGCGGTGGCGCGGGCGGCGCAAGGGCAGGGTGTGCCAGAAATCGCCGAGGCAATCAAAGCGCGGCCCGCCACGGTGCGTCGGTGGCTCGGTGAAACCGACACCAAGCGCGACAGCCGCGCCGACATTCTCGATCGCGTGCTTCTGGCCGTTGAGCGCGAGACCGTCGCCCTCGCCAAGCGGCTGGCCGAGGACGATGCCCTCGACCCGGCCATTTTGGAGCGCGCGGCCCGCACGCTCAATTTGCTGGTCCGCACGCTCGAAAAGCTCGAACTCGTCAAGAAGGAGGCACTGGCGGATGACCACGAGCCCACCATTGCCGACATCGCCCACCTGCGAGCGGACCTTGAAGGACGTCTTGCTCGAATTCGCCGAGCTCGACGCCATTGAGGCCGCCACCCGCGGCTGGAAGCCGCGCCGCTTTCGCACCGCGCTCACCTGGCGTGAATGGGCCCGTCCCGATCAATTGCCCCCGCCGGGCGACTGGACGACCTGGCTCATGCTCGGCGGGCGCGGCGCCGGCAAAACGCGGGCGGGCGCGGAGTGGGTGAGGGGGCTTGTGATGGCCTCGGAAGGCTTCGCAACCGCCCCGGTCGGCCGCATCGCGCTCATCGGCGAGACCTTCGCTGATGTGCGTGACGTGATGATTGAGGGCGTATCGGGGCTGCTCGCCATCCACCAGAAGCGCGAGCGACCGACTTGGTCGCCATCGCGCCGGCGGTTGGAGTGGCCCAACGGCGCTTATGCGCTCGCCTTCTCGTCCGAAGACCCCGACGCCTTGCGCGGGCCGCAGTTTGAGGCGGCCTGGGCCGACGAGGTGGCCAAATGGCGCCATGGCGAGGCGACTTGGGACATGCTGCAGTTCGGCTTGCGCCTGGGCGAGCGACCGCGTCAGATGGCGACCACCACACCACGCCCGGTGCCGATCGTGAAACGGCTTCTGAACGAGCCGACAACCGTCGTCACCCACGCCACGACCGAGGCCAACAAGGACAATCTCGCCCGTGGCTTCATCGATCGGATGCGCCGCGCCTATGGCGACAGCCGGCTGGGCCGCCAGGAGCTGCAAGGCGAGTTGATCGACGATCGCGTCGATGCCTTGTGGCGGCGCGCCGACCTTGATCGCTGTCGGGTGGTCACCGCGCCAGAGCTCAGTCGTATCGTTGTCGCGGTTGATCCGCCCGCGTCGTCATCGGGCCGGGCCGACCGCTGCGGCATCGTGGCGGCGGGGCTTGCTGCCGATGGGGTTGCCTATGTGCTCGCCGACGCGACCTTGGGCCAAGCCGCCCCTGATCAATGGGCCCGCCGCGCGACCGGGCTTTATCGCGCTCTTGATGCCGACTGCCTGGTAGCGGAGATAAACATGGGCGGTGAGATGGTTGCCAGCGTGATCGCGCAAGTCGATCCCGGTGTACCGGTTCGCCTGGTGCGCGCCACGCGCGGCAAATGGCTGCGCGCCGAACCGGTCGCGGCTCTCTACGCCGCCGGCCGGGTGCACCATGTCGGCGCATTTGCCAAACTGGAAGACGAAATGGCCGACTTTGGCCCCGCCGGCCTCTCCACCGGCCGCTCGCCTGACCGCCTCGACGCCCTCGTATGGGCCCTCACCGACCTCCTCCTCACGGCCAAGGGCGAACCCCGCGTCCGGCGGATGTGAGAAATGAAAACGGTCATGATGGTGCGCGCTCAGATTGCAGTTACGGTGTAGCAGTGCTACTATGAGAGTGTTGCCTGGGTGACCCAGCCAGCATGGCCAAAACGGGGTTTGTCGGTTCGCGCGGCTCTAGGAGCCAACTGCGAGGATGGAGACATGGCTGTAAGTGACCCGCCAAACACGGGTTTTTCGGATGCTTCCGACTGGTCGGCGTCCTCACGCCCGATCCAATCGACGTCTCCGAGCTGGACCCAGACGGCCCCATTGCCGGAGAGCTATGAAGCCTATTCGGCTGGCTTCGACGCGCCCCGACAAGACATCGAAGTCGAGGCCGACACAGGTTTGATCGACGACGAGCATGTGGCAATAGCTGACCCACTGGAAGTGCCAGACAGTGAACAACTTCAAGTGATCGTGGATCAAGCGGCGATTGGTGCGATTAGCCATTTGCGATCGCACAAGGCCTAGTCATCGTGGTTGGCCTGGGCACACCCTTGCCGCCACCACCGGACTACTCGGTTGTTTGGTGTCGGTTTCCCGCCACCGACACGGACCGCCGGTTTCACGGCAATGTGGTTCCTGGACCCAAGGCACGTCCGACCTTGATCGCGGGGCGTCGCGTCTTGTCCGTCATGGTCGATAACACGCCTACTGCACTCCCGTTTTTGGCGGTGTGTTACGGCTCGTCGCGCGAAGGCTCTGACGATCTTGCGCAGTTTTGGATAGCCGAGCCGAGCGCTTTGCGGCTCACGCGGCTTGAGGTGGCAACCCGGTTCAATCTTGCACGGTTCATTTGGTTGCCCTCGACGACCACTTGGTTTGTTACCGAGCGGTCGATTGACGGGCGCTTTCGTAAGCTCTTGGCTGGCCGCTTGGACCGCCCTCACTTTGAGCAACTAGCCGCCAAACTGAAGGCGCTGAGCGCATTCGGCTTACCCGATTTCGTGGTTCCTGCCGCTGTTGTTGATCTCGCTGTCGGCGTCACAAACGACGACTGACCCAACTCGAAAGACCTGTCATGCCCTTTTTCTTGCCCGGCTTTCGCCGCGCGGAGCGCGTGCGCGCGGCTGCGTCGGCGGCGGTGTCCGCCGATCAAGCCACGGACCTTGGGCCCCGCGAGGTCAAAGCCTCGCGCACGGCGCTTGCCTTCACCATCACCGGACGCCCGGTGTGGACGCCGCGTGATTATGCGGCGCTCGCCCGGGAGGGGTACCTCAAGAACCCCATTGTCCATCGGGCGGTGCGGCTGATTAGCGAGGCGGCGGCGTCTGTGCCGTGGCTTCTCTATGAGGGCGCTCGCGAGCTCGATCATCATCCCGTGCTCGATCTTTTGGGGCGGCCGAATGAACGGGAGGCGGGGCCTGCGTTTCTGGAGCGGCTCTACGGCCATCTGCTGGTTGCCGGCAATGCGTATGTCGAGTGCGTGGCGATCGACGCCCGACCGCGCGAGCTACACGCGCTCAGGCCCGATCGCATGCGCGTGGTGCCCGGCGCCGATGGCTGGCCGGAGGCGTATGAGTATACGGTCGACGGCCGCACCGTGCGCTTCGCTCAGACCGGGCGCGGCGTGCGGCCGATCCTGCATCTGTCGACCTTCCATCCGCTCAACGACCATTATGGTGCGGCCCCCCTAGAGGCGGCGCTCACCAGTCTTGACGTGCACAACGCCACCACCGCATGGGCGAAAGCCCTCATCGACAATTCCGCCCGACCGTCCGGCGCGCTCGTCTATCAGCCCAAGGATGGCGGTAACCTGACCGACGAGCAGTTTGAGCGGCTAAAGGCCGAGCTGGAGGCGGGCTATCAAGGCGCGCGCAATGCCGGCCGGCCGCTCTTGCTCGATGGCGGGCTTGACTGGAAGGC
>CALSBD010000419.1:0-3720 GCA_943373055.1 Rhizobium sp. Q54 | reverse complement strand
GACCTCCACCGTTGGCGACGGCCAAGGGGCGCTGATTATGCTGCCAAGCGGCGCGGCCTTCGAGTTCGAGGCGAGCGGCGGCAAAGTCAGCGTGGAGGAGAGCATCTTCTTCGCCGACGTCGCCGGCACCCGACGCGCCGAGCAAATCGTCGTCACATTTGATGCGGCCACCGAAGCGGGCGTTTCGTGGTCTTTCACCCGCATTGAGCGGCGCAAGCGCGTGCGAGCCAGCGCACCCCCCATCGCCGAACTCCCGCTGTCGCTGGAGCTCGACTCAGATCCTGACCCCGAGGACTAAAAGCGGTTGAGAGGGTCCCGGGTCTTCGTAAAGGAGCTTGGGAATCCAAACGAGAGAGGAGCGGACGGTGGTTCCGCTGAACCGCGGTCCGCTCTGCGCCACGCACGGCGCGGCCCCTTAAAGCCACAAAGCGCGCAATCCCTGGGGACTGCGCGCTCGGGTAACCGTTGCGGTGGACGTGAGCCGATCAGGCCTGCGTCGCCTCGACCACGTCGTCGAAGCTCTTCAGACCGGTCTTGGGCGAGTTCACCAAGACGGCCATGTTGCCGGGCGCATGCTGATTGTTGAGCATCTTGGTGTGCGCGAGCGGGATCTGCTCCCAGCTGAACACCTCCGACATGCACGGATCGACGCGCTGATCGATGACGAACTGGTTGGCCGCCGACGCCTGCTTCAAATGCGCGAAGTGCGAGCCCTGCACGCGCTTCTGGCGCATCCACACATAGCGAGCATCAAAGGTGAGGTTGAAGCCCGAGGTGCCCGCGCAAAACACGATCATGCCGCCGCGCTTGGCGACCAAGCACGACACCGGAAAGGTCGCCTCGCCGGGGTGTTCAAAGACGATATCCACGTCCTTCTTGCCCGTGATGTCCCAGATCGCCTTGCCGAACCGGCGGGCTTCCTTGAGCCACACATTGTATTCGTCAGAGCCGACCTTGGGCATCTGACCCCAGCACGAGAAGTCCTTGCGGTTGATCACGCCGCTGGCGCCCAGCGACAGGACGTACTCGCGCTTGGACTCGTCGGAGATGATGCCGATCGCGTTGGCGCCGGCCGCCGCGCATAGCTGAATGGCGAACACGCCCAGGCCGCCCGAGGCCCCCCACACGAGCACATTGTCGCCCGGGCGCAGCGTGTGCGGCGGGTGACCGAACAGCATGCGATAGGTGGTGGCGAGCGTGAGCGTGTAGCAAGCCGCCTCTTCCCACGACAGATGCTTGGGCTTTTGCATCAGCTGGCGCGACTGCACGCGGCAATACTGGGCGAACGAGCCGTCCGGCGTCTCATAGCCCCAAATGCGCTGCGAGGACGAGAACATGGGGTCGCCACCATTGCACTCCTCGTCGTCGCCATCGTCCTGATTGCAGTGCACGATGACTTCGTCGCCGACCTTCCAGCGCTTCACCTTCTTGCCCACCGCCCACACGACGCCCGAGGCGTCCGAGCCGGCAATGTGGAAGGGGTGCTTGTGATTATCCAGCGGCGAGATCGGCTGACCCAGGCCGGCCCACACGCCATTGTAATTCACGCCGCCGGCCATCACGTAAAGGAGCACCTCGTCGTCGCCGATCTCCCAGGTCGGCACCACCTCGACCTGAAACGAGGTCTCCGGCGGGCCGTGCCGATCCTTGCGGATGGCCCAGGCATACATCTTAGCCGGCACATGGCCGAGCGGCGGGATTTCCCCCATCTCATAAAGGTCCTTGGGACCGGTGGAGGCTGTCTGAGCGAGCGCGTTTTGAGCCATGTGGGTCTGTTCCCGTAACTGGTGGTGTGCCCCGATGTCCTCAGGCCTGGGTTCGGGGTTCACGTTGATCGTGGGTCGATCATGACTCGAATTCTTGTGCGTTGCAAAATCTCCTTGGGCTGAGAAGCCGCACCGCACAAGGAACAAGAGCCACGACCCTTGCTGCCAACCTAGCGCGACTTTTGCGGACGGCCATTCGACCAACGGATGATTATTGCGGATTTGTTGATGATTTTGACCGGATATTTCGTGCAAGCGCCGTTCGCAGGGCGACCACGGCTTTACCGAAACCTAATGGGTTTCCTGTACATCGTGCCACTATGTCGCGGCGTAGGCCCCGCTTTGAACCGGCAGGACCAAGCGTTCAAGCGCGGCAGGCGCGAACAGGATGTCGAGGGTGGCGTGGTCGACCGTGGCGGTCGGATCGGCCACCGGGGAACGCGATCGGAGGCCAAGAATGGTTTTGGGAACCTTGAGCCAGGGCGATTGGGCGGTTCTGTCGCTCGTCATTCTGTGTACGTCGATGGCGGCGGCCTATTTGTTCCATGAGATCCTGGGCGACATGGGGGCCGGCTTTGCCCTGGGCTCGATCTTGCTGACGATTGGCGCGTTCGGCGGCATTTACCTGCTCGACTACCTGTTCTTGCACAGCTACGTGCCGCGCAAGTTCGCCGTCATCCAGGCCTGGATGATCGCGGCGACCGCCGGCGGCTCGGCGTGCATGTTCACCGCTATCGCCTTGCGCGCGCTCGTACGTCGGTGAAGGGGAAGCCCCTTAGGTAAGGGGCGCATCACGCCGCCTTCACCTAAAATTCCGCCCCTTTGGCAACACCCGGCTCGCGCGGGCGGCGAGCCGTTGATAGTCGTCGCGGGTCTCCGGCGCGTCCTTGAGGAGCGCGGTGAGCGCACGCTGCGGTCGGCGCGCGCCGCGGCCATCCTCGACCGGCCGTTTGACCTCATCGGTGGGTGCTAGCGATTCCACCCCGCCATGATCGCGCGACAGCCGCGCCAACAGGCGGGTGAGATCGTGGAGCCGCTCGGCCACCACATGGACGACGCCGGCCTCGCGCTGTAGCCAGCCTTCCACCGCCACAAGCCGCGCGCCGATCACCACCGCCCGGTGCGCCTCGAACACTTTGGGCCACACGATCACATTGGCGACGCCGGTTTCATCTTCAAGCGTCATGAAAATCACCCCCTTGGCCGAGCCCGGCCGCTGGCGGACAAGCACCAAGCCCGCGACCCGCACCCGCCGGCCCTTTGGCGTCGCGTCGAGCGCCTCGTGTGCCAGAACGCCGCGCGCGGCCAGGCGATCGCGCACGAAGCTGACCGGGTGCGCCTTCAAGGAGAGCGACAAGAACCGATAGTCATGCACCACCTCCTCGCCCAGCGGCATGGGCGGCAAGTGGGCGTCGGGCTCCACTTGCAAGGGCGCGCTGTCGGTATCGAACAGGGGAAGCCGCTCGCGCTCGTGGCCCGTGCCGTCGGCCCCACCCCCCAGCGCCTTAGCCGCCCACAGGGCATCGCGCCGCGTGAGACCAAGCGAGCCGAACGCATCGGCATCGGCAAGCCGCTCGATCTCCGACCGGCCGAGCCCCGTGCGCAGCCACAAATCGCGCACCGAATCATAGCCCGCGCCCCGCCGCGCCACGAGAAGCCGCATGTCGGCCTCCCTCAAGCCCTTCACCTGCCGGAAGCCGAGTCGGAGCGCGTGGCTGGACCAAATATCCCGCTCCATCGACCGGTGGCGCGGCGCGAGCCGGTCGGCCGCGTGGCCATCGCGCTCCAAGGTGGAGTCCCACTCTGACTGATTGACGTCGACAGGCCGCACCTCCACGCCGTGGTCGATAGCATCACGCACAATCTGAGCCGGCGCATAAAAGCCCATGGGCTGGGCATTGAGAAGCGCGCAGGCGAACGCGTCGGGATAATGGCACTTGAGCCAACAGGAGGC
>CALSBD010000418.1:0-3728 GCA_943373055.1 Rhizobium sp. Q54 | reverse complement strand
GATGCCAAGCCGAGACTGATCCCCGACAAGGACGATCGAACCATACAGCCGTTTGCTGCCGCGCAGGCCTTGCCGCTGGAGTGCTTCGACCGGGTGTCGGGCAACGCAATCCCGGCCATGATTCAGCGCCATGGCTTTCGCGGAAAAATCAAAGCGCATGAGACGACGGCACGAAACATGCGTGCGCGGTTTCTGGAGCGCGGCGAACTCGACTTCGCCGATGCGCGTTCCGTAGCATTGGCCCGGTTGCGTGATCCGGCATGCGGCGCGATCCTCGGGCCAGCATTTACGGCGCGCTTCCTGGAGCTAATCGTTGATGAAGCGCAAGACTGCAATCCGGCGGACCTTGAGATTATCGCCTGGTTTCGTGCGGCCGGCGTTCCCGTCAAGGTCATCTCCGACCCGAACCAGGCGATCTACGGATTCCGTGGCGGCGTGACGCAGGAACTTGGTCAGTTCGCAGAGACTTTCAGCGCGGCCGAGCGTCTCCCCATGAGCGGAAATTTCCGTTCCAGCAAGCACATCACGAAGGGTGTGGTGGCGTTGCGTGCGCCAGACAAGCGCGCCGTGGTCGATGAAGCACTCGGAGAACATCGTGAGGAACCAACGGCTGTTCAAATCTTGTCCTACTCCGGCAATGGCGTTCCTTCGTCGATTGGCGCCAGGTTTCGGGAACTGACAGCCGCGATGGGACTCGACGCGCGAGACTGTCCAGTCGTTTCCGCGACGCGGCGTACGGGGGCAAACGCGCTCGGACACCCACAAGATTCAGGGGTACGGGATTTGAGCTACAGGCTGGCGGTTGCGGTGAGTGATTTCCACTTTTCGTTCGAAGTCGGCGGCCGGAAGGAAGCGCTCGTCGACGTCCATCGGATCATGCTTGAGTTGGGCGGGAGGTTGGACGGGAAGACCTATCACCAGCATCTAGTCGATGGTGAAGTCGGTCCAGAGTCGTGGCGGCCCGAAGCGCTTGCGTTGGTTCAAGCGCTCCGGTTCACGCCGGATCGGTTTGCTACGGCGGAAGCATGGCATGACGAGGCCCGCCGATTGCTTGCGCCACTGCTTCCGGCAGGTGGCCAATCGATCAATCAGCGACTTCGCCGAAATGGAGACTTGGACAAGGCGCTTTCGGTCGCGCCTGCGGTCGGCCATCCGGCTCGCACAATCCATAGCGTCAAGGGGATGGAGTTTCAGGCAATTTGTGTGGTGATGTCGCCCAGGACAGCGAAGAGTATCATCGATTTCCTGGCTGGAGCCGCTCACGGCGACAACGAGGAAGCTCGGAAGATCTACGTTGGCGCGTCGAGGGCGCAGCGGTTGCTGGCTATCGCGCTGCCGAAGACGCAAGCTCCACGCTTGCAGGGCTTGATGGCGGGAATGGGCGCCTCGGTCGAGTTGATCTCGCTTTAGCGTGCTCGCTAGTAAGCCACTGCCGCCGATGAGCGGCGCCGCGGTTGGCGTGCCTGTCACCGAATAGGGGGGCATACGTGACAATCGGACATGTTGGTGATAGGGTTAGAGCGTGAATTCGGCGGAATGCACGGAGCGCGACGGATTGTTTCCTGCATCCCTCGCTCGACGATAGTCCCCGAAAGTACCGTTTTTGGGGTTCCCCCGGAAAAACTCAATGATTTCAAAAGCCGGCTAATTTGGCGGGACGGCTGACGGTATATCACCGCTAAAAATATTTTTAGCTATGTGATTTCAAATGGTTATGATGCCCAACAATAATCGAGTGGGAATAATTTTTTGCCCATCCGAGGGTATCCGAAACTACGCCAGAATACGACGTAACCGCCTGAAAAACAAAAATATTTCAGCCGAGACCTATCGACAGCTATCGGTGGGCATCAAACGCGTCTGTCGTGCCCGCTGACGGACCCTGCCCCCGTTGATCATCCGGAAAATCGAAAGTACCGCCATAGCGACCGAGGCTAATGACGGTACTTTTTTCAGCCTAACACGCTGAACACAAACAGATATTCCCGTCAAAAGCCTCCAAAAAACCGCGTGACGGTACTTTTCCGCGAGGAGGCCCAGAATGTTGACGGATGCGGCACTCAAGTGCCTGAAACCAAAAGCTAAAATGTACAAGGTGACCGATCGTGACGGCATGTATGTGCGTGTCGCGCCGACAGGCGGCATCTCGTTCAGGCTCGACTATCGGCTGAACGGCAGGCGGGAGACCGTCCATCTCGGCAAGTACGCCCGAGATGGGATCTCGCTCGCCCGGGCGCGGGAATTGTGCCTGGACGCGAAACGCATGATCGCCGAGGGGCGGTCCCCCGCCATAGAGAAGCAGCGGGAGAAGCGCCGGATCAAGGAGGCCAAGAGCTTCGGCGAGTTCGGCGAGAAGTGGCTGACGGGCGCGCCCATGGCGGACAGCACACGCGCCATGCGCCGCGCCATATTCGAGCGTGAACTCAAGCCGGTCTGGCAGAACCGTTTGCTGACCGAGATCACGCCTGATGACCTGCGCGCCCACTGCGCCAAGATCGTGGAACGGGGCGCGCCCGCGACGGCCATCCATGTGCGGGACATCCTGAAGCAGATCTACGGCTTCGCCGTTCTCCACGGCGAGAAGGTCGTAAACCCGGCCGATGACGTGGGCCCGGCGTCGATCGCCACATTCACGCCCAAGGACCGAGCGCTTTCGCCGACTGAGATCCGCATCATGCTCAAGCAGCTCGAGCATGTCGCGACGCTGCCGACGATCCGGCTCGGCATGAAGCTCTACCTCCTCACCATGGTGCGAAAGAGTGAGTTGCAGGACGCGGTCTGGGATGAAGTCGATTTCGAAAACGCCGTCTGGACGATCCCGAAGGAGCGCATGAAGCGATCTAAGCCGCACAATGTCTACCTGTGCCGGCAGACCCTCGACATCATGATCGCGCTCAAGACCTGCGCTGGTAATTCCCGATACCTGCTGCCGTCCCGTTACGATGCGGACGCGCCGATGTCGCGGGCGACCTTTAACCGGGTCACCTACGCTGTCGTCGAACAGGCCAAGAAGGAGGGGCTGCCGCTGGAGCCGTTCACCGTGCGTGACCTGCGCCGGACGGGCTCGACGCTGCTCAATGAGCTGGGCTTCAACCGCGACTGGATCGAAAAGTGCCTGGCGCACGAGGACGGGCGCTCATCGCGCGGCGTCTACAACAAGGCCGAGTACGAGGTTCAGCGTCGCCACATGATGCAGGAATGGGCCGACACCGTTGATGCCTGGGTCGAGGGCCGGAAGTATGTTCCGACGCTGCTGCCGACAGTCATGCCGTCTATCGCGCTCGATCCTGCCCTTTGACCGGGCGGGACTTGCGCTTGGCGACGTCGGGATGCTGTGCGCGATGGATCGGCTTCGTGCGCCGCGCCAGCAACCAGGCGTGGACCTCAGCGAGATCCCAGACGATGCAGCGCGGTGACAGCGCGAAGCGGCGCGGGAATTCGCCGCGCTGCTCCATCTCGTAAATCGTGCTGTCGGCCAGTGGCACCATCTCGCGCAGCTGGTGCCGCCTGATGGTCTTCCTGATCTCCAAAGGCTCGCTCTGATCCATGTTCGTTCTCCTTCGCCGCTGTCGCACGCGATTGAGAACGATAGGTACCGATGCTGGAAGCCCCTTATGAACGGCGTGCGGCAATCTCGGGCTTTGGCGTAGAAATTGGCCGAGCTAACCAGATTTGTGCCGTGTTTATCTCAAGCTAGGCGGATCCAGCCTAAGTCCGTTCACGAGCGA
>CALSBD010000417.1:0-3729 GCA_943373055.1 Rhizobium sp. Q54 | reverse complement strand
TTCCCCGGCCGCGCGACCCATGGTCAAGACGGCGATGCCGCCGCCCACCAAACCCTACAGGAGAGTGCCATGACCATCCGCAGCGCCACCAAGACCCTCGCCCTTGCCGCCCTCGCCGTTGCCACCCTGGCGACCGCCACGGTCTCTAGCCACACCGAAGCCCAAGCCGGCAATGGCGGCGCGTTTGTCGCCGGCGCCATCATCGGCGGCGCCGCCGGCCTGATCGCCGGCTCCGCCCACGGCCACGGCTACTATGCCCCGCACTATGCGCCGACCCGCCGGGTGTGCGAATTCCGCGAGCGCTACAACAAGTGGGGCCAGTATGTCGGCGTACGCCGGGTCTGCTGGCGCGAGCCGGTCTACTACTGATCACGAAGGTTTGAGGATCGGACCGCTGTCTCCCGATCCTTGACGCCCCCTGGTTCGCTTAACTGCGGATCAGGGGGTTTTTGTGTGTGAATGTGCAGCGTTAAGGGGCCCAGTTTACCCGCACTCACCAAATATTAACCCTACCGGCAACTGTGATTGCCTTGCTAATTCTCACCACCCACAAAAAATTAGGAGGTATCGCGGTATCGCTTCATTTACGAGGTGCGACACGCTCAGTTGGCGATGCCATCGCAACGGGGCGAGCAGCGGGTGAGAGTGATGCGGATACTGTGCGTTCACCAGGGGTATGAGCTCTATGGCTCAGACCGGTGCTTTGCCGACTGGGTGTCGGCGGCACGGGCCCAATTCCCCAAGGCGCACATCACGGTGGTGCTCGCCAAGTCCGGGCCGATCGTTGATTTGCTCAAGGCCAACGTCGACGAGTTCGTGTTTGAGCCCATGTGGGTGCTGCGGCGCGCCCATCTCAAATCCATCCTTCTGAAGGCGCCTGTCACGTTCCCCTTGGCGCTGTGGCGCGCGTGGCGGCGCATGCGCCAAGCGTCGGTCGTCTATCTCTCGACCACGGTGATCTGGGACTACATCGTGGCGGCCCGGTTTGCGGGGCGGCCGACGGTGCTGCACATCCATGAGATCCCCGGCGGGCTGTTCACAAAGGTGCTCGGCGCCTTCGTCCGGTTCTCCCGCGCGGCGGTCGTCTTCAATTCGAACGCGACCCGGGCCGCCTATCCGCTGGCCAAGGGGCAAGAGGGAACGGTCGTCTATAACGGCATCACCGGACCCGCGCGAGCCGAGCCGTCGGACTATGATGGATCGCGCCGCTTGCGGCTTGTGTTGGCGGGCCGCATCAACCGGATCAAGGGGCAGGACGTGCTCGTGGAGGCGCTGGCCCGGCTGTCGCCCGACCAGCGCGCGCGCCTCGACGTGCGGCTCATTGGCGGGGTGTTCGAGACCGATACCGCCATGCGCGACACGGTGGTCGAGCTCATTGAGCGTCATGGCCTTCACGACTGCGTGACGTTGCAGGATTTCCAACAGGATATGTCGAGCATCTACGCCGATGCCGACGTGGTGCTTGTCCCCTCCAAGCGGGTCGAAACCCTCGGCCGCGTGGCGATCGAGGGGATGGCCTACGCCAAGCCGGTGATTGTCGCGCGCATCGGCGGGCTTGTAGAGACGGTCGAGCATGGCGTGTCGGGCTGGTATGTGGAGCCCGGTGATGCCGAGGGGCTGGCGCGTCAGATCGCCGAACTGCTCGACAATCCCGCCCTTATCCGCACCTTTGGGCTCGCCGGCCGGGACCGCTATGAGAAGGTGTTCTTGATGGAAGCGGTCGACGCCCAGGTGCGGCAGTATCTGGCGCGGGAATTTGGCGGTGTAGCTGACGATCCGCGCCTGGAGCCAGCTGCGCGACGCTCGGTGTTGACCGATCAGGCAGGTGCGGCATGAGCACGATCGAGACGAGCGCGCCGCGCCCCACGTCCGCATTAGCCATGGTGCGCCGGTATTTCTTGATCCTAGGCGGCGAGGCCGGCGTTTCAGTCTTTCACTTCCTCTTGAACGTCAAGCTGATCCGCACGCTGGCGCCCGCCGACTATGCGGTGTTCGGCATCCTCTTCCTCGCGGCGGCGGTGGTCGCGCTCTATATGGGCGCGTTCTCGTCCGTGCCGCTCACCGTGCATGTGCCCAAGGCAAAGACCCAGCGGCAGGCGGCCCTTTTGGAAGTGGTGTTTGGCCTGGTGGCCTTGGGCGTCACGGTGGTGACGTTTGTGTCGGTCTCGGTCTTGGGTGCGCTCCTTTCAGGCGATGTGCGCACGGGCCTGTGGTCCGGTGCGTTCGCGGCGCTGTTTGCCTTGCGCTATCATTTGCGCTCGGTCTTCTATGCCCGTCGCACGGGCGGCAATTCGAGTATGGCCGACCTCATTTACATCTTCGTCGGCTTCTGCGGCATCATCGTCGCCTACCTCATCGAAGGCGACGAGATGCAGGCGGCGACGCCGTTTGTACTGTTGGCGGTCGCGTGCGGCCTGTCGATCGCCTACGCCATGATCACCTACATGCCGAAGTTCCGGCTTTCGTTCCGCCGGACCATCGTGCGCCGGATCAAGGCCTATTACGCCGAGATCGGCTGGGGTGTGGCGCAGGTGTCGGTGACGACGCTGCAAAGCCAAGCGCTGGTGGTGCTCGTGGGCCTTTTCGCCGGCCCGTCGTCCTATGCGGCTTTGCATGCGGGTGTCACGATTTTGGGGCCGTTGCGCATGGTGGCGCTGGCGTGGGCCAATACCTTCCGCCCCGAGGTCGCCGCCTTGCTTGGCAAGGGCGAGTGGGACGTCGCGATGAAGCGCCTGTGGCGGTCCACCTTCACGGGCCTCATCTTGATGTGCCTGTTCGGGCTTGGGCTTTACTTGACGTGGCCGTTCGTCCACGCGGTGGTGTTCGAGGCGCAGTTCTCCAATGATCCGATGGGCTTGATCGTCGCGCTGCAGTGGCTTGCCGCGCTGATGTATCTCAGTCACGACAATCTCGAACAGTTCGCCCGCGCCAACAATGATCTCAAGGCCCTGTTCCGCATGCGCGTGGTTGGCGGATTGGTGTCGATTGTCGCCATCACGGCGTTCTTGATGACCACCACGCCGGCACATGCGATCTGGGGCGTGGTGATCGGTGAGGCGGCGACGCTTCTTTACATCTACCTGCACATCCGGCGCGCGCGGGCGACCGAAGTGGTGCGCAGTCAGATCAGTCGCCGGTTGGGCATCAAGATCGAGCGCGCCGAAGCCATTGGCTGACGCTGTTGTCCTGTGGCACTTGGCTGAATGTGCGCTTGCTCAGGGATGAGCCGCGCACTACGGTCCCATACGTCAAGAAGTGACACCGACGACAAGAACCGCGTCACCACGCGGCTCGGGGGACCCAGGAGGTGGGTCAGGTGACCAGGTGGGGTCAGGACACAGCGACCAGCCGCCGCGCGAGCGCTCGCCGCGGGGGGCGAAGCCGTGCCGTTGTGTCAGTCCTGCGCTTGGCGACGGTCCTCCCCATCCTGGTGTCGGCGATCGGGTCATCGGCCCATGCGTTCGAACTGTTTGGCTGGAAGCCGTTTGGCGAGCCGCAAGCGGTGACCGAGCCGGTTCCCGATGCGGTGACCTACACACCCACCTTCAGCGCTGAAGGCGATGCCGCCCTGGGCTCGACCTTGCGCGATCAATCCGTGCTGGTGGGCAAGGCCGGCGAGCCGCCCTCGGGCACGGCGGGCCTTCTCGCGCGCGCTCGATCGGACGTGACGGGCCTGACGGCGGCGCTTTACGAGCAAGGCCATTTCGCCGGTCGGGTCGATGTGCGCAT
>CALSBD010000416.1:0-3730 GCA_943373055.1 Rhizobium sp. Q54 | reverse complement strand
TCGGCACCGGTCCGATTGGCCGACAGGATGATCGGGGGATCAGATGGTCGATTTTGCGAAGGCCCGCGTGATGATGGTCGACAATCAAGTGCGACCCTCCGACGTGACCGATTTGTCGATCGTCCAAGCTCTCTTGGAGGTGCCGCGCGAGCGCTTCGTGCCGACGCGCGCGCAGCCGCTGGCCTATATCGACGAGGATATCGCCCTCAACGACCAAGGCCGGGCGCTGACTAAGCCCGCTGTGTTTGCCAAGCTCGTTCAGCTGGCCGCCATTGAACCGACCGATGTGGTGCTCATCGTAGGTGCGGCGACCGGCTATGGCGCGGCGATCCTGTCGCGCCTGGCGAGCTCCGTCGTGGCCTTGGAAGAAGACGCCGACCTTGCCGCCCGCGCGAGCAAGACGCTCGAATCGCTGGCGGTTGAGAATGTCGCCGTCGTCACCGGCCCCTTAGTCGCCGGCTATGCCAAGGAAGCGCCCTATGACGTGATCTTCGTCGATGGCGCCGTGGACGTTCTGCCGACCGCGCTCACCGACCAGCTGCGCGACCAAGGCCGCCTGGTGGCGATTGTCGGTTATGGCCGGGCCGCCGATGCGATGATCTATCGTAAGACCGGCACCGACGTGTCGGGGCGCTCCGCGTTCAACGCCGCCGCCCGTCCGCTGCCCGGCTTTGCCCGGCCCAAGGCGTTTGTGTTCTGAGGCTTGGTTGGCCGTTCGGGTCCGTGGATCGCGGCTGACACGACCCTTTCGAGCGAGGTGATTCGCACGAGCCTGACCGATCCGCACGGCGCGCCAATCGGTTGGGCCTCGCCGCCCTTTGTCTCAAGTCCATGAGCAGGCTTTGTTTTTCGCGAAATCGGTGTTGCCGATAGATCGCACCTAATCGAAATCCACAGCCCATTTCGGCTTGCCCATATCGCGCCATCCCGCAAGGCGAATAGATTAAGACTTCGTTAACGCGGGCGTTGGCCCGTGTCTGGTTCTCATGCGAGCGAAGGGGCGTGCGCTCGCGCGACGAAGGGTCGAAACCGTGTTGGATCGCTGCACCGCGACGTCTTCTTGGCGTACGCGCCCCCTCCTGACTTTGGGCCTCGCCGTGGCCCTCATGGCCGCTGGCCCCGTGGCCGCGCAAGCTCAATCGCTGACCGAGGCTTTGGCTGAGGCCTATTCGGTCAACCCCACGCTCAATAAGGCTCGCGCCGATCTGCGCGCCATCAATGAAAACGTGCCTGGCGCGCTGTCCGGCTTCCGCCCCTCCGCGTCACTCGACGGCGAGATCGGCCTGAACCGCTCCCGTGTGCAGCTGCCCGGTCCGGGCGTGCGCAATTCGGTGTCGCGGCCGGCCACCATCGCAGTGTCTGTTACCCAGCCAATCTTCCTCGGCTTTCGGGTCGTGAACGGTGTCAAGCAAGCTGAAGCGGCCGTGCTCGCGCAGCGCGAATCGCTGCGCAACACCGAGCAGTCAGTGTTCTTCAGCGTGGTCGACGCCTACATGTCGGTCATTCGCGACGGCTCATTCCTCGCGTTGCGCGAAAGCGAGATCGCGTTTTTGCGCGAGCAAGTGCGGGCCGCCAATGACCGTCTCCAGGTAGGAGAGGGCACCCGCACCGACGTGGCCCAGGCCGACGCGCGTCTGCAGGCTGCCATCGCGGGGCTCGCCGCCGGGCGCGCCAATCTCCAGGCGTCTAAAGCGGCTTACCGCCAGGTTGTGGGCCGCGATCCCAAGAAGCTGACCTCTAAGAACTCCATCGAGAAGCTGCTGCCGGCAAAGCTGGAAAGCGCGATCGCCCAGGCGCTGCGCAATCACCCCGCGGTTCTGGCCAGCGAGCATGCCGTCGACTCGTCGATCTTCGCGGTCAAGGTGGCGGAAGGTGCACTGCTGCCGTCGGTGTCGCTACAGGGCTCGGTGTCGCGCTCGTGGGATACCCAGTCGGCCGACATCGTTGACAACGCCCAGATCGGCCTGCGCGCCAGCATTCCGCTTTATCAGGGCGGTGGCGAGCACTCCGACGTGCGCAAGGCGAAAGAGCAGCTCGGCGCCGCGCGCATTCAGGTCGATATCGTGCGTGATCAAGTGCGCGCCGGCGTCGTGTCGGCGTGGAGCCAGTATCAGGCGGCGGTCGGCTCGATCGAGGCGGCTCGCGCCCAGGTTGAGGCGCAGCAGCTGGTGCTGTCCGGCGTTATCGAGGAGCAACGCGTCGGTCAGCGCACCACGCTCGACGTGCTCAATGCCCAGTCGGAACTGATCTCGGCGCGCGCCAACCTCATCCAGGCCGAGACCAACCGCGTGCTGGCAGCGGCCGGCGTGGTCTCGGCGGTCGGCAAGCTCACGGTCGAGGGCATGAACCTCAAAGTGGCGCGCTATGACCCAGCCGCCCACTACAATGCCGTGCGCAATCAATGGTACGGCACGACGACGCCGGACGGTCGCTGATCGGCGGGTCCCGGGCCGCGTGAGGCGCCAGCCTGATGTCATCCGCACGAACGGCGAATCGCATTAGGTCGGAATGGGCGATTGGTTTGGGTCGGCGATCCCTTGAGGGGGCGCCGGCCTCGCCTTTTCTAGGTATGTGCTCGCCCGTTTTGACCGGCTCGGTTGACGCAACCGCACAATGAATCGGGGATAACCGGAAACGTCCGCAGCGTGACAGTGTTCGGTCCGCTAAGCGGTTCTATAGTATGAATATGAGCCGAATCACCGCAGCATGTGGTGTAGGTTTGAGATCGGGCGTTCGCACGATCCCGTTGGCGGTTGTGTCCATGGCTGCGCGGCGGCAGCCACTGGCGAGTGCGTGAGGGGGCGAAGCATGGCCAAGGCGCAAGCCCAAGAGCCTTCGATGGAGGAAATCCTCGCATCGATCCGGCGCATCATTGCCGATGAAGAGCCCGCGCCGGCCGCCAAGGCCGCCGCATCCAAGCCCGCGCCTGAAGCGGAGACCGTGTCGGAGGACGACCTGGACCGGTTGTTCGCCGCGGGTGCCGAGGCCGGGGACGACGAGCCGTTGGAGCTCACGTCGGATTTCGAAGAGCCGTTCGAGATGGTCGAAGGGCCTGGCGACGACGCGGATGTGGCGTTCGCTGAGCCCGAGCCGCCTCCGCCGCCGCCCAAGCCGGTTGCCAAGGCGCCCGCGCCGCAGCCAGCCCCTCCGCCGCAGCCGGCCCCGGCCGTGGCGGTGCGCCCGGCGCCTGCGCCAATCCCCGCCGCTCCTGAGCCGTTGGAGTCTCGCATTATGTCGGAAGCGACCGATATGGCCGTGCATTCCGCCTTCAATAATCTCGCGCTCACCATCATGTCCAACCAGTCCCGCACGCTCGAGGACCTGGTGAAGGAGATGCTGCGCCCGATGCTGAAAGGCTGGCTCGACGAGAACCTGCCGTCGATTGTCGAGCGCATGGTGCGCGCCGAGATCGAACGCGTCGCCCGCGGCGGTCGCTGAACAGGGGCATCCTCAGATGCCGGTGGCCGGTTTGGCCTCCGGCCTTTTGGCAGACAGGATGAGCCCTCACGGGGGCAGTCGAACCTTGCCACACCCCCTGTCCGACCAGTGCGATGATAAAAGAGGTCACGCAACGGTCTTGGGCTCGGTGCAGCCTTTGCGCGAGATCGCGCTAGGGCGTGATCCCCATAAGTGGTAGCCGGTTATTGGATAAAGATCACGCTTTAACATAGACTTAGAGCACCGATCTGATGCAATCAGATGGAAAAGCTCTAAGACGAGCCCTGCTGCG
>CALSBD010000415.1:0-3732 GCA_943373055.1 Rhizobium sp. Q54 | reverse complement strand
GCCACTCCGTTTGCACGCGTGCAACCCGTGTAAACCCGTGTCTGCGCCTGAAACGAGGCCGCGCGCCCGTAAACCACGACATCAGGATGTCTGCGGACCTAGCGCCCTTGCCGCGCGCGGCGGGTCACGCTAGGCAAGGCATGACCAGGGACGTGGATCAAAAACGTGTCTTCGGACCCAGGTCAGGCCACCAAGAGGTCGCGCGCGCTTGAGCACCACGCTATTCATCGTCCAGATCCTTAACGGCTTGCAGCTGGGCGTCCTGTTGTTCCTGGTCGCGGCTGGACTGACGCTCGTGTTCGGCGTGATGGATTTCATCAATTTGGCCCATGGCGTGCAGTACATGGTGGGCGCGTACCTCGCCGCCCATTTCGTCGCGCTCACCGGCAGCTTCGCGGTCGGCCTCGTGCTCGCGCTCGTGGTCGCGCTCGCCTTCGGTCTCCTCATTGAGGCCCTGGTGATGCGCCACCTCTATGATCGCGACCACCTGGAGCAGGTCTTGGCGACCTTCGGGCTCATCCTGTTCCTCAACGAGGGCGTCAAGATCGTGTGGGGCGCGGCCCCCATCCACATGCCGCTGCCGGATTTGTTGTCCGGCTCGTTCAAGCTGATGGACGGGCTGTTGTATCCGGTCTGGCGGCTTGTCTTGATCGTGGCTGGGCTCAGCGTCGCAGCCCTTCTCTATGTGCTTGTCACCCACACCCGCATGGGCATGCTCATCCGCGCGGGCGCCACCGACGCACCGATGGTGTCGGCGCTCGGCGTGGATATCCGGCGGCTGTTTCTCATCGTGTTCGGCTTCGGCGCCATGCTGGCGGGCTTTGCCGGCGCGATGGCGGCCCCCATCTTTTCCGTCGAGCCGGGCATGGGCGACAGCCTGTTGATCCTCGCCTTCGTCGTCATCGTGATTGGCGGCATTGGCTCCATTCGCGGCGCCTTCCTGGGCGCGCTCATTGTCGGCCTTGTTGACACGCTAGGTCGCTCGTTCGCCACCGACCTTTTGAAGCTCGCCGGCCTCGGCCCGTCCACCGCCAATCAGGTCGGCCCCGCGCTCGCCTCCATGGCGATCTATGTGCTGATGGCGATTGTGCTCACCTTCCGGCCAACCGGCCTGTTTCCGGCGAAGGGGTGAGCATGGCGCCGCCCCGCTCGTTTATGGCCCGCGAGGCTTGGCCGCTCGCCTTGTTCGCCGCGCTCGCCGCTGTGCCGTTCTTGAGCGCGGCCGACCCCTTCATCCTGTCGCTGGTGTCGCGCGGCATGATCCTGGGGCTTGCGGCCCTCGCGCTCGATTTGGTGCTGGGCTATGGCGCGCTGGTCTCGTTCGGCCACGCCGCGTTCATCGGCATCGGCGCCTATGCGGTGGCGATCGCGGCGAGCCATGGGGTGGAGGAGTTTTTCATCGCCGTGCCGATCGCCGTGGGGGCCGGCGTCGCGTTCGCCGTGGTCACCGGCGCTATCTCGCTCAAGACGCGCGGCGTCTACTTCATCATGATCACGCTCGCCTTCGCGCAGATGGCCTATTTCACCACCCAATCGCTGACCGCTTATGGTGGCGACGATGGCTTGTCCATGGCGCACCGCTCGCTCGTGTTCGGCACCCGCGTGCTGGAGATCGACGCGGTGTTTTATGGCCTCGTGTTGGCGATCCTCGGCGCGGTCTATCTCGTCTGCCGCCGGCTGGTCGCCTCTCGCTTCGGTCGGGCGCTTAGGGCCACACGGGAAAACGAGCGCCGCGCGGCCGCCCTTGGCTTTGATGTGTTTCAGATCCGCCTTGTCGCCTACGCCATCTCCGGGGCCATCGCGGCCCTGGCGGGCGTGTTGTTTGCCAACCTGACCGAGTTCGTCGCCCCGGCCTATCTGTCGTGGCAGCGCTCGGGCGAGCTAATCGTCATGGTCGTGCTCGGCGGCATGGGCACGCTGCACGGCGCGGTGCTCGGCGCCATCGCCGTCGTCTTGACCGAAGAGGGCCTCTCCCACCTCACCCAACATTGGAAGGCGATCTTCGGCCCGCTCATCATCTTGCTCGCCTTATTCGCCAAGGGCGGCCTGGTGCGCCTGCTGGGAGGCCGCCGATGAGCGCGGTGCTGCGGCTCGATGACCTCGTCAAGCGCTATGGCGCGCTCGTCGTTACCGACCATGTCTCGCTTGATCTGATGCCCGGCGAGGTGCACGCCGTGATCGGCCCCAATGGCGCGGGCAAAACCACCTTGATCGGCGAGATCACCGGCGAGACTGCGCCCGACCAGGGGCGCGTGCTGTTTGACGGCCGCGATCTCACCCGCATGAGCGTGGCCGCGCGCGCCCGGCTGGGGCTGGCCCGCTCGTTTCAGATCACCCAGGTATTCGGCGGCTTCACGGTGCACGAGGCGGTGGCGACCGCGGCGCAGGCCGTTGATGGCTCCAGCTTCCGATTCTGGTGGCCGGCCAGCGCCGATACGCGGCTCAACACGATCGCCCGCGAACGGCTGGCTCAAGTCGGGCTCCTCGATCGCGCCGACCGGCCGGTGCGTGATCTCTCCCATGGCGAAAAGCGCCAGCTGGAGATCGCCATGGCGCTGGCGTCCAACCCGCGGGTTCTTTTGTTGGACGAGCCGATGGCCGGCATGGGCCGCGACGAGACCGACCGCATGATCGACGTGCTGCAAGCGCTGAAGGGCAGCGTTGCCATGCTGTTGATCGAGCACGACATGTCGGCGGTGTTTCGCCTGGCCGATCGGGTGTCGGTGCTTGTCTATGGCCAAATCGTCGCCAGCGGCACGCCCGACGCCATCCGCGCCAATGCCGCCGTGCGCGAGGCCTATTTGGGCACGGAGGTCGTGCCATGACGGTGCTCGTCTCGGTCGAGGGCCTGGTCGCCGGCTATGGCGATGCCAAGGTGGTTGAAGATATCGCCTTTGAGCTCAGGGCCGGCGAGGTCGTGACCTTGATGGGCCGCAACGGCATGGGCAAGACGACCACGGTGAAGGCGTTGTTCGGTCTCATCCGTCCGATGGCCGGCCGTATCTTGATTGCAGGCGCCGACCGCGCCGGCGCGCCGCCCCACGTCATCGCGCGGTTGGGGCTCGGTCTCGTGCCCGAGGGTCGGCGCGTGTTCGCCAATCTGACGGTGGAGGAAAACCTCATCGCCACCGCCCGCCCGCCGCGCGATCCGCGCGGCCCCGGCTGGACGCTCGAGCGGGTCACCGCCCTGTTCCCACGGCTTGCTGAACGCCGCCGCAACCGCGGCACGCAACTGTCGGGCGGCGAACAGCAAATGCTGGCGATCGGCCGCGCGCTGATGACCAACCCCACGCTGCTTGTGCTCGACGAGGCGACCGAGGGTCTCGCACCGGTCATCCGCGACGAAATCTGGTCGTGCCTTGCCACGCTCAAGGCCGAAGGTCAGTCGATCCTCGTGATCGACAAAACCATCGACGCCCTCGCCCGCCTCGCAACCCGCCACATCGTGATCGAAAAAGGCCGCATCGTCTGGACCGGCACCGCCGCCGCCTTCACCGCCGAACGGACAACGGTGGAAGGATATTTACACGTCTAAGGAGTGAGTAGCGGCTGGGGGGAGAAGCCAGATTTTCCTCATGGAGGCGGCACTAAGGCGATAGGTATCCATCAAGCCGCGAGCGGAAACCGCCAAAACGGCTTGCGCCACTCACGCCTCACAACCCACCCATCCGACACACCAGCGCAAACTCTTCGTCGGTAACCGGCTGAACACTCAGCCGGCTATTTTTCACC
>CALSBD010000414.1:0-3752 GCA_943373055.1 Rhizobium sp. Q54 | reverse complement strand
GGCGCGCGCGGCGCGCCAGCGCTTCCAGGCGACGGGGATCAGCGCGACCACGCCGAGGAGCGCGAACGCGATGAGAAGCTGCGGGGTGACGAGCGAGCCGACATTGAGCGTGATCTCGCACGCCGCGCCGCCCGCGCAGGCCGGATTGGCCGCACGCTGGGCCTCCACCACGCTATCAAGCCCCGCGCCGATCGACGTGAACGCCGCCGTGCCCGGGATGATGCCGATGAAGGTCGCCGCCACGAAGGTCTTGAGCTTCACGTCGAGGAGCGCGGGCGCCAGATTGACGAGCCAGAACGGAAACAGCGGCACGAGGCGCAGCGAGAGGAGATAGTTGAAGGCGTCCGCCGCGAAGCCATCGGCGAGCTTGGCGATGAACGGCCCCGCCTTGGCCCTCAGCGCCGAGCCGAATGCCGTGCGGGCAACCAGAAACACCAAGGTCGCACCGACCGTGGCGGCCATCACGGTGACGAGCGTGCCGGTGAGCGTGCCAAACAGGAACCCGCCCGCGATGGTCAGCACCACAGCGCCCGGCAGCGATAAGGCGACGGCGATCGCATAGATCGCCATATAAAGAAGCGGCGCGCCGATGGGATGGTCGGCGACCCAGGCCTGCAAGGTCTCGCGCGCGGCCACCAGCCGATCAAGCGACAAATAGTCCGCGGCCCCCCCCATATAGGCCGCGATCACCGCCGTGCCGAGCACCGCGAGCGGCAGCAGCCGCTTCCACCGCGACGCGGGCGCGGCGGTATCAAGGACTTTGGGAGAGGCGGAGGGCAGCGGCATCTGGGTCATGGCACATCACGGACGAGAAAGCCGATGGGACGGCTCGCCACATGCAAGCCCTCCGGTCGGCGGGACGAGCGGCAATCTATGCCATTTCGAAAGCCCCGTCCCCCCACCTCGCCGGACCGTGAAGAGAACTGAAAGCCGGTCAAACGCCGTGATCGGGCCGTGAGGTCGACCCACCCATCCACCTCCCGGCGCCGTCACCTAATCGCGTTGACTTCACCCGGCCTCGCCCCTATAAGCCACCCGACTGGGACGGGCGCCGTCCGGGGGTCGGGGAGATCGTGCCTTTTGGGCGGGATCGGACGGACCTCAGCGGCGCGGCGAAGCACTCTCAAGGGCGCGGCGTGACGCGCTCGGGCGGTGTGAGGGTCCCACCCCGTGACGAACCGAACCCGCAGGCCGCGCGCCCCCAGGTACACGGAATTGGGGACGTGGAGTTGGGTTTTTGACTTAAACTGAACGGGCGGAGCCACCGGGCGCCGCCGCGGCAGGAAAGAAGACGATGAAGCGGACTTATCAACCCTCCAAGCTCGTTCGCGCCCGCCGCCACGGCTTCCGCGCCCGCATGGCCACCAAGGGCGGCCGGTTGGTGATCAACCGTCGCCGGGCTCGGGGTCGCAAGAAGCTGTCGGCCTGAGGCCGATCCGCCCGGCCCACGGATCGCCGCCGCGTACCGTTTGTGTCTCCGGGGTCCGATGCAACGCTTGAAGAAACGCGCCGATTTCCTGTCCGTCGCCAAGGGCGTGCGGGCGGGTCGGCGCGCGTTCACGCTTCAGGCAGCCAAACGCCGACCGCGCCTGGGCGCGAACGGCAAGCCGATCAAGGCGGTCGAGGAACCGGTCGTGGACGCACGCATCGGCTTCACCGTCACCAAGAAGGTCGGCAACGCCGTCGTGCGCAACCGCATCCGCCGCCGCCTGCGCGCCGCCGTCGACCGGCTGGACGCCGCGCCCGTGGCCGCCGATTATGACTACGTCTTGGTCGGCCGCCGCGACGCCTTGGCGCTTGATTTTATGGCGCTCATTGCCGATTTGAGGGGGGCGCTGATCCAGGTGCACCGCTCGCGCGAGCCGCGCGGTGGCGCGGGATCCGCCGCTGTCGTCGCCCCGACCCGGGCGGCGCCGTCAAGCACACCCGATCGCGCCGCCGGCGCGTCGCCCGTCGACCTCGCGAAGGCCGACGACCCATTGACCGACGCGCCTCACCGCGCGCCAAGCCGGACCGACCGATGAGCGAAACCCGCAATTATGTGATCGCGATTGTCCTTTCCATCGCGGTGCTGCTTGGCTGGCAGTTCTTCGTGGCCGGTCCGCAACTGGAAGCGCAGCGCAAGGCCGCCGAGGCCCAGCGCCTGGCGCAGCAGGCCGCTCAAGGCCAGACGCCAGGGGCCACCTCGACCGCCCCGGCTCCGGGCACGACGCCTGCGCCCGCCGCGGGCGGGGCCGTGGTCCCCGGCGCCGTGATGCCGACCGCGGCGGATCGCGCCACCGTGATCGCCGCCAGCGAGCGCGTGATCATTGATACCCCCTCGGTGATCGGCTCGATCAATTTGCTCGGCGCCCGCTTTGACGACTTGCGCCTCAAGAGCTACCGCGAGACGATCGATCCCAAGAGCCCGATCATCACGCTGTTGTCGCCCGCCGGCGCCCCGGCGGCCTATTACGCCGAGTTCGGCTGGGTCGCGGATCCCGCAACGCCGGTCACCTTGCCCAATCCGCAGACCAAGTGGCGCCCCGAGACGTCCAACGCGCTCGCCCCGGGCCAGCCCGTCACGCTCGCGTGGGATAACGGCCAAGGCTTTATCTTCCGCCGCAAGGTCGAGATCGACGAAAAATATCTCTTCACAATCACCGACACGGTCGAAAACCAGTCGGGCAAGCCGGCGACGCTGTATCCCTATGGCCTGATCTCGCGCCACGAGACGCCGAAGACCGCCGGCTTCTACATCCTGCATGAAGGCCTCATCGGCGTGTTCGGCGACGAGGGTCTGAAGGAAATCGGCTATGCCGATATGAAGAAGACCCCGGTCCAAGCCTTCGACAAGGTCGCGGGCTCGTGGCTCGGCTTCGTGGATAAGTATTGGGCGACCGCGATCGTGCCGGAGAGCGGCAAGATTATGCAGCCCCGCTTCTCCTACAATCTGCAGGGCACGCTCGACACCTACCAGACCGACATGCTCGGCGAGGCGATCGCGGTGCCCGGCAACGGCACGGCGTCGTTTTCCAAGCGGCTGATGGCTGGTGCCAAGGAAGTTGGCGTCATCGACGGCTATGCCGCGACCCACTCGATTGATCGGTTCGACCGCTTGATTGACTGGGGCTGGTTCTACTTCCTCACCAAGCCGCTGTTTTATCTGATCGATTGGCTGTTCAAGCTGTTTGGCAACTTCGGTGTCGCCATCCTGGCGGTGACCGTCATCATCAAGCTCGTCTTCTTCCCGCTCGCCAACAAGAGCTATGACTCCATGGCGAAGATGAAGAAGGTGCAGCCCGAGATGATGGAGATCCGGGACAAGCTCAAAGACGACAAGATGAAGCAGCAGCAGGCGATGATGGAGCTCTACAAGCGGGAGAAGATCAACCCGCTGGCAGGCTGCTTGCCGATCCTGGTGCAGATCCCGGTGTTCTTCGCGCTCTACAAGGTGCTGTTCGTCACCATCGAAATGCGCCACGCGCCGTTCTTCGGCTGGATCAAGGACCTGTCGGCCGCTGATCCGACGTCGATCTTCAATCTGTTCGGTCTCATCCCGTGGGACCCGCCGACCATCCTGATGCTGGGCATCTGGCCGATCATCATGGGCATCACGATGTTCGTGCAGATGAAGCTGAACCCGGCGCCGACCGATCCGACCCAGAAGATCATCTTCGACTGGATGCCGATCGTGTTCACCTTCATGCTGGCCGCCTTCCCGGCGGGCCTCGTGATCTACTGGGCGTGGAACAACTTCCTCTCCATCCTCC
>CALSBD010000413.1:0-3758 GCA_943373055.1 Rhizobium sp. Q54 | reverse complement strand
GATATTGATGAACCTGACCAAACGAACCTTGTTGGCCGCGTTCGCCGCGCTGGCGCTTCTCATGCCGGCGGGCATGGCCACCGCGCGCGAACCGGTGTCGGTGGTGGCCACCACCGGCATGATCGCCGATGCCGCACGCGAGATTGGCGGCGACCTGGTGACCGTGCGCGCATTGATGGGCCCTGGAGTGGACCCCCATGCCTATCGCCAGACCCGCACCGACATCGTGGCGCTCGCCAATGCCGATCTGGTGCTGTGGAACGGGCTTTATCTTGAGGCCCAAATGGAAGAGTTCCTGCGGGGGCTTGGCGACAGAGGCAAGGTGGTCGCGGTCGCTGAAAAGATCCCCCAGAACCTGTTGATCGGCTCGGAAGAGTATCAAGGCCGGTTCGACCCCCATGTGTGGATGAACCCGAACCTGTGGACCCGTGTGGTGGTGACGATCCGCGACGCCTTGATCGCGGCGCGACCGGACGGTGAGGCGACCTTCCGGGCCAATGCCGACACTTACCTGCGCAAGGTTGCCGATCTCGCGCGCTATACCACCGAGGTGCTTTCCACCGTGCCGGCTGAAAGCCGTGTGGTGTTGTCCTCCCATGACGCGTTCAACTACTTCGGCAATGCCTATGGCTTCGAGGTGGTGGGCATTCAGGGCCTCTCGACTGAATCCGAGGCGGGCCTGAAGCGGATTGGCGAGCTCGTCGATTTGTTGGTCGAGCGCAAGATCCGCGCGGTATTCGTCGAGACGTCGGTGTCGGACCGTAACATTCGCGCCCTCATCGAAGGCGCGGCAGCGCGCGGCCACGAGGTGGTGATTGGCGGCGAGCTCTATTCCGACGCCATGGGCGAGCCGGGCACCTATGAGGGCACCTATGTGGGCATGATCGACCATAACGCCACGACGATCGCCCGCGCCCTCGGCGGCACCGCGCCTAAGGCAGGCCTGCAGGGCCTGTTGAACTGAGACGATGAAACGGAAGCGATCAAGCGAAGGATTGGGGCATGACGATTGACGATGGACGTCCAGAGCTCGTCGTCGACCACGGCCGGGTGACCCGCCCGGCCGCGGTGCCCGACGATAGCCCCCTTGCAGTGCGCGGTCTCACCGTCTCCTATGGCGAAAAGCCAGCGGTGTTCTCCGTCGACGCGACGTTTCCCGCTGGCTCGATGTCGGCGATCATCGGACCGAACGGGGCGGGCAAGTCGACACTATTGAAGGCGGCGCTCGGCATCATCCCGCGGCTTTCCGGCGAGGTGTTCGTGTACGGGCAGCCCATCGAGCGCGCCCGTCAGCGCATCGCCTATGTGCCGCAGCGGGCGAGCGTGGATTGGGACTTTCCCACCACCGTGCTCGACGTCGTGCAGATGGGCCTCTATCGCAAGGTTGGACTGTTCGGCCGGCTATCCGGGCGCATGGCGGACGTGGCGCGCGGGTGTCTGGCGCGGGTCGGTATGGCCGACTTTGGCGATCGGCAAATCGGGCAGCTATCGGGCGGTCAACAGCAGCGCGTGTTTCTCGCGCGTGCGTTGGCTCAGGATGCCGACCTTTATGTGCTCGACGAGCCGTTCGCCGGTGTTGACGCGGCGACGGAGCGGGCAATCATCGATGTGCTCAAAGGTCTCAAGGCCGAGGGCAAGGCGATCGTGGCGGTCCATCATGACCTGTCGACCGTGCGCGAGACGTTCGACCATGTGTTTCTCATCAATGTGCGCCGCATCGCCGAAGGGCCGGTCGCGACCACCTTCACCACCGCCCATTTGCAGGCGGCCTATGGCGGCCGGCTGGCGGCGACGCATCTTGATGAGTTGAGCCTGGTGGCGGGCACGCGATGATGGCGTTCCTCGACGCGCTCTTCCTGCAAGCGGGCTATAACGCGTCGCTGGTGGCGATCGGCGCGGGGCTCTTGGGCTTTGCCGCCGGTTCGACGGGCACGTTTTTGTTTTTGCGCAAGCGCGCGCTCGTTTCCGACGCCGTCGCCCACGCGACGCTGCCGGGCACCGCCCTTGGCTTTTTGGTCATGGTCGCGTTCGGCGGCGATGGGCGCAGCCTGCCGGGGCTGCTTGCGGGTGCCGCGCTGACGGCGGTCATCGGTCTCTTCGTGATGGAGTGGATCACGCGGCGCACGCGGCTTGCGGAGGATGCGGCGATCGGCGCGGTGCTCAGTGTCTTTTTCGGCATTGGCGTCGTGCTGTTGACCGTCGTGCAAACGGTGAACGCCGGCCGACAGGCGGGGCTTGAGAGCTTTCTCTTAGGCTCCACGGCGGGTCTTCTCTATCAGGACGCCGTCATCATCGCGGTTGGCGGATCGCTCGCGGTCGCGGCCCTTTGGGCGTTGCGCCGACCGATGACACTGGTGGCGTTCGATGCGGACTATGCGTCCTCCATCGGCGTCAACGTGCGGCGCGTGGATCTCATCATGATGGGGCTTGTCACGGCGATCACGGTGATTGGGCTTAAAATGGTCGGCCTCGTCCTGATCGTCGCGCTGTTGATCATCCCATCGGTCACCGCCCGGTTTTGGACCCACCGCTCCGCGCACCTCGTGTGGATTGCCGGCGCCTTGGGGGGCGTTGCGGGCTATGTGGGTGCGGCGATCTCGGCCTCCGCGCCTGCGCTGCCCACGGGGCCGATCATCGTGCTGGTGGCGTCGAGCCTCTTCGTGCTGTCGCTGTTGTTCGCACCCTTGCGGGGCGTGTTGGCGGCGATTGTGCGCCATCGCCGTTTTCAAGCGAGCGTGCATCGCCGGCAGGGGCTGTTGGCGCTCAGCGCCCGGCATCCGATCCGCGAGCCTTACACCTTGCGGCTCCTCGCCCGCGAGCGGCTGGTGCGGCCCGATGGCGTGCCCACGGAGCGAGGCCGCGCGGCGGCCGCCAAGGTGGCGCGCGACGAGCGGCGCTGGGAGGTGGCGCGCGACATCCATCAAGACAGCGGTCTGAGTGGTCGCTACGACGGCCTCACCCCGATCGAAGACATCTTTACCGCCGATGAGATCGCCGAGTTCGACCGACGACTCGGCCGGCCCATGGTGGTGGGAGGCGCGTGATGGGAGCGGAGTTTGTTCAGTTCTCGCTCACGCCGATCGTCATCGGCATCTTGGCCGCGGTCGCGTGCGCGCTGCCGGGCAACTTCCTAATCCTGCGACGCCAGGCGCTGATTGGCGATGCGATCAGCCATGTCGTTTTGCCCGGTATCGTGGTGGCGTTCCTGGTGACCGGCGTGGTGGCGACCGTGCCGATGCTGGTGGGCGCGGGCGTGGCGGCGATGGTGGCCGTCATCCTCATCGAGCTCGTCAAGCGCGTTGGCCGCATCGAGCCGGGGGCGGCGATGGGCGTGGTGTTCACGACCCTATTCGCAGCCGGGGTTTTGGTGTTGGAGCAGTCCGATACGAGCAAGGTGCATCTTGATGTCGAGCATGCCTTGATGGGCAACCTTGAATCTCTCATCTGGCTCAAGGCGACCGGATGGGGCTCGCTCGTCGATCCGCGCGCGCTGGCCGCGCTGCCGCCGGAGCTTTTTCGCATCGCGGCGCTGTTGATCGTCATCGTGGTGTTGATCGGTGTGTTCTGGCGCTGGCTCACCATCGCGACATTCGATGAAGGCTTCGCGCAGGCGCTGGGCATCCCGACGGTGGCCGTGGGGCTCGGTCTTGTTCTCACCGCCGCCTTGGCCGCCGTCGCTGCTTTTGACGCGGTCGGGTCGATCATCGTGATCGCCATGTTCATTTGTCCGCCGGCCGCCGCGCGGCTGATGACCAACC
>CALSBD010000412.1:0-3769 GCA_943373055.1 Rhizobium sp. Q54 | reverse complement strand
TCATCAGGCCGGACGCGAGCGTGCGCGCGGCCAGCATGGCGGTGGAATCGAGCAGCTTGGCGTTGCGCTTGTCGCCGCGGCCGGCGAGATGGGCCGGGCCGAGGAAGGACCCGCGGCGCGGCAGGATGTTGTCGGCGAGGTCGCGCCAGTGCGCGAACCACGAGGCACGCTCACGGTCGAGCGCCGAAAGGCGCCGCTCGCAATGGCGGCGGAGGTCGGGGGATTGCATGTTGTGGTCCCTCATGTTGATAGAAGTGCGGCGATGCCGATCAAGGGAGCGCGCACTTTGACGATTGACGTATCTCGTCAATTTCTCTAGACTTCACCCGTGATCCAAAGCTACCGGGACAGACGCACGAAGCAGTTTGCCGTCGGCGAGTTCGTGCGCCCGTTCCAGGGCTTCGCGCGACAGGGCTGGAAGCGCCTCGATATCCTGAACGCCGCCACATCCCTCAACGATCTGGCGGCGCTGCCGAGCAATCGCCTGGAAGCGCTTCGCGGAGACCGGGCCGGGCAGTATTCGATTCGCGTCAACCAGCAATGGCGCATCTGCTTCGAATGGCCCGCCAATGCACCCGGCCCCTCGAACGTGGAAATCGTCGACTACCATTGATGAAGGATGACCAGATGAGCAGGCCCCCCATCCACCCCGGCGAGATCCTCGCCGACGAACTCGGCGAACTCGGCATCACGCCGACCGAACTGTCGCGGCAGATCGGCGTGCCCCCGAACCGCATTTCCCAGATCATCCAGGGCAAGCGGGCCATTACCGGCGACACGGCGCTGCGGCTCGGTCACTGGTTCAAGAGCAGTCCCGAGTTCTGGCTCAACCTTCAGAGCGCTTACGATCTGCGCGTGGCATCGAAGGAGGTGGGTCGCACCATCGCCAAGCTGCCGACACGGCCGCAGAGGCGGGCTGCTTAGAACGCCCCCTTTCGCAAGATTGCCCACAGTATGAAACGGCACGGAAAGCTGCGGACGAAGGAAGAGCTCGGGCTTCCCAAATGGATGGCGGCGGTCGAGGGATCATTTGACGACCCGCCGATCGTGATGCGGAAAGACAGGCTGAAACTCACCCTGGCCGGTTTGGCGTTCCTGGCCGCGTTCGGCCTCCTTTTGTTGATCCCTGTGCGCTCTTACTCCACCTGGCATCTCCTCATTCTCGGCTTGCTGGCACTCGGCGCCGTCCTGGCTGGTGTCGGTGCAATGTTTCCCACGACTCTCATCCTCGATCCGTCTGGCCTGGTCTTGCGGACCGCGTTCCGCACGATCGAACATCCCTGGAACCATTTCGCCGACTTCCGCTGGTACAGACGACGGAACCTGACAACGGTCGTGTTGGCAGATTTTTCGGACGCCATCCGGCCCAAACGCGGATGGCGCCGCTTCCTCCTGGGGCCGCTGGATCTGGGCAGCGCTTGGGAGCTGCCGGCCTCGCGCATCGTCGATGTGCTGAACGAGGCGCGGGCGCGATGGGGACCTCGGACGTGACAGCGAGGTGAGGCCCGTCATCAGGCCGGACGCGAGCGTGCGCGCGGCCAGCATGGCGGTGGAATCGAGCAGCTTGCCGTTGCGCTTGTCGCCGCGGCCGGCGTGATGGGCCGGGCCGAGGAAGGAGCCGCGGCGCGGCAGGATGTTGTCGGCGAGGTCGCGCCAGTGCGCGAACCATGAGGTGCGCTCACGGTCGAGCGCACCCAGGCGCCGCTCGCAATGGCGGCGTAGGTCGAGAGTCTGCATGTTGTGTCCCTTGCTAAGCTATTGAATTCATTGCTTCGGAGGGTGGCCCAGCGGATTAAGGCACCTAGGCGCCCCATGTTGCCCCGTATCGGCCGGTGTCTTTTGATCCGCTCTTGTTGGGTTTTGGCGGTTGGCCCGCGCCCCTGCTCCCTCGCCATATCGACCCGTTGTCGGCTGCGCGACCAATGCAGTGACCAGCCAGCGGGCTTGGCCAAGTCGCGCTCTTGAATTGCACCGGCGGGACGCCTAGCTTGGTGGCATTGGCTTCCTGTTGAGCAGGGGGCGCCGGGAAAAGGAGACCCGAAATTGAAGAATCCCGACATACGCCGAGTCATCGTCGCTGACATTCGCAGGGCGGCCTTGGTGGTGCGAACATGAATGCCGACCTCCAAAGTCTCTTGGCTGAGATCGCTGAGTGGGACGGCGCTCGAGCGCCGAAGCCCGCCGACTTCACGCACCGCGTCGCGGCCGTGTTCCACCAGTGCGGCCGCGCGCTCTTCGGCGAGCATTACGTGGCGCCACTCGCGGCCCAGCTGAGACTGAAGCCGAGCAACGTCGACGACATGCGCAAGGGCCGGTCGAAAATCCCGCTCGGCATCTGGTCTGAGATCGCGGCAATGGTGCACGATCGCGAGCGGACGCTTCCGCAGCTGCGCGCCGCCGCCATCGCGCTTTCGGTAATGCCGCTGACGCGCACCTATCGCTGCGCCGACGGCATGTCGTTCGACGTATACCCGGATGTGACAGGCCGCTTCCCGACGATCGAGTACGGCGATGGGTATCCCATCGGCTTTTGGGCTGCCCTACCCGACGACGTCAGATCGCTGCCGCGGCAAGCAGCGGCCATGCGTCTGGTGTTCAACGGCGAGCAGGGCAACATCACGCCTCTGCACGCCGGTAAGGACGTCTTCTATCCGCCGAACATGAAGGTGGCGCGATGAGCCCCACGACCGTCTACTTGCGCTCCCTCTTCGCCCTCGCGGCGCGGCCGTCATGGAACAACCTGAACGGCATAGGCGGCGGCCTGTTCTCCGCCCTCGCCGCGGCCATCTGGCCGCTGGATCTTGGTGCGTCCGGCTGGGTCAACGTGAGTGTGACATTCGTCATCTACGCCATCGTCGCCTTCGCCGTTCTGTTCGCAGGCCAGGTCCTGCTGTTGTCGCCATATCGCCTGTGGATGCGCGACCGCCGCGATCCCTCGCCGCCGGCGCCGAGCGGGCTGGAAATCGTATTCGACGTAAGCGATCCGCGGTTCGTGAAGGACAAGATCACCCACCTAGACACCGTGGACAACCGCCGCTGGTACGTCGGGGTCAAGAACCTTTCCACGACAACGAACGTCGATGACGTGTCGCTGCGTGCACAGGAAGGTCGTTTCGTCCGGCACACGATTTCCGTGGCTTACGCGCTGAGTGCAGAGGATCGGCGCGTGCCGGTGATCCTGGAGCGGCCGACAATCTCCCCTTGCGCCATCGAGTATGTCGAGCTGTTCGGCCTGGGAGGTAACGTGGCGATCGCACCAGTGGGCGATCTGTTCGCGCAGCGACAAACCTTCGTGCTGGAAGTGCGCGGCCGAGACACCCCGACGGTGATGGTGGAGTTTGAATATCTCCCGACAGTGCCACCTACGATTCGCCGCGTCAGCTGAACGCGTCCAGTACACCGATAGTTGGCCCGTTGGTTGGTGGAGGGCGCTGCCCGATGGCGAACGCCGCCTGCCCGACAACACCGCCGCGTTCCGCCTCGAATACAACGGAGTTCGGGGGGACCCCACCGAAGTACGAATTGGGGCCACATTCGCTATCCGACCAACTTTAGGCCGGCCGAATAGGGATTTATCCACAGTGAGCGATTGGATTAGGCCTTGCCGCCGCCCATATGCGTCGATATGCCCTATTGACATAAGGATGTATCGCTAAGCTAGCGCTCGTCCTCGGTCCGGCGCCCCCTCCACCAGGGCGTCGGGCCGGCATGCGTTGTCGGTCGTACAGAAGCCTGAGTGGAACTCCACCCTTACTGTCCCAGAAGCGTC
>CALSBD010000411.1:0-3779 GCA_943373055.1 Rhizobium sp. Q54 | reverse complement strand
CCCTTTACGCCAGCCGACACCGGCAAAATCCAACGTTTCCAGTTCGGCTGGCCGTTCGATAAGGACTGTTTGCCGGCGCGTCGCCTGACACTGCGGCTGATCGCTGAGGGCGGCGATGGCGACGGTGCTTCGTTCGATATCGAGAGTATCGAACTCGTCACACCCTGAAGATTCGGTCCTCGTTTCAAGTTTGGCGTGCGAGCCGCCATCTACAAACCTGTCGCGGGGGCGGTGTCACGGATCGATTGTGATTTCATGTCACTTCGAGTACGGTGCGGCTCGATTGTGCGGGGGAACGCTCGAATCCGGGAAATGAAAAATCCGCAATCGTGCGTCCCGTTCAACACCATCGGGGTCCAAGGCGCCTTCGCATCGCGCCCCTGGGTGCCCTGATGGATCATTCGCCATTGGAGTGCTCCGTCCTGTTGCGCAGCTCGTGTTTCGACACCGCCACGCCCTGGGACCGCGTCTCGCATAGGAGCCACTTGGCACATGGATTTCCTCAAGACTTCACGGTACATCCCCATGAGCCGCCGCCGCCGCATCTATGAAGGCAAGGCCAAGATCCTTTATGAGGGTCCCGAGCCGGGCACGCTGATCCAACACTTCAAGGATGACGCGACCGCGTTCAACGCGAAGAAACATGCCGTCATCGACGGCAAGGGTGTGCTCAACAACCGGATCTCGGAGTATGTCTTCACGCAGCTCAATCAGCTGGGCGTGCCGACGCACTTCATCAAGCGGCTCAACATGCGCGAGCAGTTGATCCGCGAGGTCGAGATCATCCCGCTCGAAGTGGTGGTGCGCAATGTCGCCGCCGGCTCGTTGTCGACCCGGCTTGGCATTCCCGAAGGCCAGCAGCTGCCGCGCTCAATCATCGAATTCTACTATAAGAACGATGAGCTCGGCGATCCGATGGTGTCGGAAGAACACATCACCGCGTTCGGCTGGGCCGCGCCGCAGGACATTGACGACATCATGGCGCTTGCCATTCGCGTCAATGACTTCCTGACGGGGCTCTTCCTGGGCGTCGGCATCCGGCTTGTTGACTTCAAGCTGGAGTTCGGCCGGTTCTGGGAAAACGACATGATGCGGATCGTCGTGGCCGATGAGATCAGCCCGGATTCGTGCCGCTTGTGGGATGTCTCGTCGGGCGACAAGCTCGACAAGGACCGCTTCCGGCGCGACCTGGGTGGCATGCTGGAGGCCTATCAAGAGGTCGCCCGGCGGCTGGGCATTCTCAACGACAATGAACGTCCGCAAGGGCCGACCTTGGTCAGCTGACGCGATGACGGGGTCTGGCGCGCCGATCACCGCTGTCCCCCCCACCCCCGCCGCGCCCGCTCTGGGTCCGCGGCGGGCCGGCCGCACCATGGCGGTGTGGCTGATCGCCGGCGTGCTCGCCGGCTGCGCCTCCTCGGGCACGGTCTCGCTCTTGATGGCTCCGGCGGTGCCGGGCTTGCCGCAAGCGGATAGCTGGTTTGGCCTGCCCGTCCACGAGATGCTCACCCGGCCGACTATTCGCCCGCTTTCGATCATGGCGTGCCCGGCGGCGGAGTGCGGCGTTGATTCGGTCTTGGGCGTCTTTGAAGCAACCGGCGCCGAGGCGACCCGCTTGCAGGCAACCCTAGCGGACGCGGACCAAGCCGCCCGGCTCGCGCGCGGCTCGTCACAGGCAAAGACCAAGGCGACCGCGCAGTCAGAGCCCTTTTCCAAGGGCCCGTGGTCCGGCCGGCTGATCACCTATCGATCGCAAGGCACCAAGCGCGCGGCGACCATTGCCAGCCTGTCGCGGCCCTATGGCGATACGCGCGTGTTCATCGTGTCGGTATCCGACAGCCCTGAGGCCGCCCGGTCCCACGCGATCGCCGCCGCGCAGGAATAAACCGGCGCCACAAGACACGACCCGGTCAGAACGCCTTAAACGTCAATAATGTCTTAGTGTCCTGGATGCCGGGAATGGAGTGAACCTTCAGGTTCACGAAGTGGCCGATGTCGGTGTCATCTTCCACGTAGAACTTGGCGATGAGATCGTGATCTCCGGCGATCGAATAAATCTCGGAGGCGATCTCCGCGTCGGCGAGCGCGCCGGCCACGTCATAGGCCTTGCCCAGGTGGCACTTGATCAACACAAAAAACGGCTTCATGGCGCGATCCATTGTCAGGGTTTGTCCCACCAGGGTTACACCGGGTTTTGGACAAAAACATGTGAAAACAACCGATGGGATTGGTCAAGGACACAGGCGGCGCTCGCGCCCCGTCAGTCCTCGCCGGCTTCAGGGTCCAAGACGTAGCGCGCGGCGGCGACGAGCGTCGGCCGGGTGCGCGTCTCCTCGGCGAACGCGATCAGTAAGTCCTCGTCCTGCATGAGATATTCAAGCACGCCGGCGAGAAAGCCAGGCTCGCCGGCTGCCGCACGCAAGGTCTCCGGACCAATGCCGGCGACCGAGAGAAAGCGCCCAAGGCGCTCAATGTCGCTCGACAAAAAGCCAAGGGCGGCGATCGCCAGGCGCTCGGCGCCGTCGTGATCGAGGCGGGGGGATCGTTCAGATTTCACGCGTCTTTGCCCTTTCGAAAGGAATCTTCCTTAAGCCTAGTTGGGATACCGACGAACCGAAAGCGGCGCCGGGGCGCGCGGCTGGACGGGAGACATCTCAATGGCCAAGACTGTCCTCATCGTGGAGGACAATGAGCTGAATATGAAGCTCTTCCACGACCTCCTCGAGGCGCATGGCTATGCGACGTTGCAGACGCGCAATGGCTTTGACGCGATGGACATGGCGCGTGCCAACCGTCCCGACCTCATTTTGATGGACATCCAGCTGCCGGAGGTCTCCGGTCTTGAAGTCACCAAGTGGCTGAAAGAGGACGACGATCTCAAGTCGATCCCGGTGATCGCGGTCACCGCCTTCGCCATGAAGGGTGACGAGGAACGCATCCGCCAAGGCGGCTGCGAGGCGTATATTTCCAAGCCCATTTCGGTCGTCAAATTCCTGGAAACCGTCCGTTCCTATCTCGGCGAGGCCTGATCTCATGACTGCGCGCGTTCTGGTCGTCGATGACATTCTCGCCAACGTGAAGCTCCTCGAGGCGCGGCTAACGGCCGAATACTTCGAGGTGGTCACTGCCATGTCGGGCCCGGAAGCGCTGGCGATGTGCGAGCGGTCGGTGCCCGATATCGTGCTGCTCGACGTGATGATGCCGGGCATGGACGGGTTCGAGGTGTGCCGTCGGCTCAAGTCAAACCCCAAGACCATGCATGTGCCGGTCGTGATGGTAACGGCACTCGATCAGCCCTCGGACCGGGTGCGCGGCCTTGAGGCGGGCGCAGACGACTTCCTCACCAAGCCGGTGTCGGACATCGCGCTCATCACCCGCGTGAAGAGCCTGACCCGCCTGAAGATGCTGACCGACGAGCTGCGCATGCGCGCCGTCACGGGCCGCGAGATGGGCGTGGACGACACGGCGGAGATCATCTCGCCGCAGTTCGGCCAGGGCGGCAAGATCCTGATCGTTGATGACCGCCGCTCGTCGTATGAGCGCATCGCGCAGACGCTGTCGACCGAGCACACGGTCGAACTGGAAATCGACCCGCAAGAGAGCCTGTTCCGCGCGGCCGAAGGGGGCTACGAGCTCGTGATCGTGAGTCTTGGGCTGACGAACTTTGACGGTCTGCGCCTGTGCTCGCAGCTGCGCTCGCTGGAGCGCACGCGCATGCTGCCGATACTCCTGGTCACGGACCCGGAAGACAACGCCAAGCTCCTGCGCGCGCTTGATAT
>CALSBD010000410.1:0-3781 GCA_943373055.1 Rhizobium sp. Q54 | reverse complement strand
TGGTGGCATCGCGGCGGTGCCGCGGCTGGCGGACGAGACGCGAGCACGCCAAACCCTGACCGAGCAGGTGGAAGCCGCCACGGGCGCGCCCCTGTCCTTGGCCGGGCCCGGCAAGTTTACGTTTTCGCCATGGCCGACCTTTTTGTATCAAAACGCCCACCTCGTCGCGGCTGACGGGTCGCTCTCGGCGGATCTGGCCAGCGTGCGGTTGACGCTGACGCCCATTTCGGCCTGGTTTGGCGGCGCGGCCATGACCGTGGATGTCGATGGCTTCACCGCGCGCGTCGTTGCCGGTGGCGCCTGGCAGCCACCGCGGTTCGATCGGGCGTGGCTTGGTCGCCTGCCGCTGGTCACGCTCACCTTGAATAAGGGCCTGGTCACGGTGGTCGCCCCGCCAGACACCCCGTTTGGCGCGCCCGACCGCGAGCGGGTGGAGGTGATGACCGCCCGCTTCCAGTGGCCACGGGAGACCGCCGAGGCCCGGGCCACGCTGCGCGGCTTTTGGAACGGCCGCATGATTGACCTGGAGGCCGTCGCGCCCTCACCCGCGCGGCTCGCGGCCGGTGAATCCGGCGCGTTCTCGCTTGAGGCCACCGCTCAGGGTGGCGAGGATGAGGTCAGCTTCGACGGCACCTTGGCGGTGGCCGACTTTCCCTCGTTGGATGGGGCGTTTGATCTCGCGCTCGCGCACCCAATGGCGACGCTGCGCTGGCTCGGCGAGGCGCGCGCATGGCCATCGCTGCCGGCCCTGACCGCATCGGGCACGCTGGGCACCACCTCGCGCGGTTGGTCCTTGAGCCGGCTCAAAGGCGCGCTGGGCGATGCGGCGGCCGATGGTGGCCTGTCCATTTCGGTCTCCCAGGGCCGCCCGCTGATCCAAGGAACCTTGGCGTTTGACCAGATCGACCTCCGGATGGATCGCCGCGAGGCGTCCACGCTCGGCTCGCTGCAGACCTTGCTGTCCGAGCCGGTCGCACCCGATCTTCTAGCGGCGGCGGATATTGACGTATTGGTCTCCACCAATCGGCTGCGCCTGCCCGGCGCGGCGCTCAACACCGTCTCCGGCGCGCTCATTTTGCGCGAGGGGCGACTGCGGGTGGAGGTCAGCGACGCCGAGCTGGGCGCCGGTCGCGCCGACGGCCACATCGAGGTGCGCGCCGCCGACCAGGGCTTTGCCGCGCGCGGTCGCCTCGCCTTAAAGGACGTGCGGATCGGCGAGCTCGTGTCCGCCGTGCCGCCCTTGGGCCTCGAAGGCAGCTTGATGAACTTCACCTTGGAGGCCACCGCCCGTGGCGCCTCGCCGCGCGGGCTGTTGGGCGCGCTGCAAGGGCGCTGCGATACCGATTTGGCGCGGGTGTCCCATGCCAAGGTCGCGGGCCTGCCGTCCTTGGGCACGGGCGAGCCGTTCGTGGGGGCGCTCGACCAGCCGGTCGCCCGCGCTATCCGGTTCGATCGGCTGCGCCTCTCGTGCGACATCCACCAAGGGGCCCTGTCCGTGAACCGCATTGAGGCCCGCGTGGGCGATACCACCGCGACGCTGGTGGGTCGCATGGACTGGCCGCACGCGCTTCTCGACATGACCGGCACCTTGACGCCCAATAAGGTCACGGCCCCCGTGCCGGTCAGCCTCACGGGCCCTTGGTCCGCGCCCCTCGTCGCCCCGCTCGCGCCGCCCGGTGTCAACTGACCGGTCCGCGCGGCCCCGCCGCCGCGTGGGCGTTTGCCGGATGGTAACCTTGATCGGCCCATCATGGCGGATCGCCCGCAACGGGTCGGTGGCCGCCCATGACGTTTTGGCATTTCTTGGCTTCAATCCTCAAACTCTCGATCGCCTCATTGGTCGTCGGAGCCGGATTGACGTATCTTGATTTGTCCGCGGCGGACCTGTTGGCGCGTGTCGGCCTGACGCCGCAGCGCGTGGCCGAATGGGCGCAAGCAGCCGCCACATGGGCGGTCCCCAATGTGATGCTCGGCTCCATGATCGTGATTCCGGTGTGGATCCTATTGAGCCTGTTCCGCCCGCCCGGCCGCGGTTGACGGGCTCTGCGTGGTCACCCCCGTCACGCCATCCGGCCGCTGGTATCGATCCGGGCGGTGATGTCCGGCCCGCGCGTGCCCGTGCCGCCGATCTGATAGGCCGCCTGCACGGCCGCGATCGCCGCGTCGGCGTGCGCCTCGCTTGCCGCGTGGACGACGCCCAAGGGCCGGTCGCGGCCGACCACGTCGCCGATGCCTACCAGATCGGTGAACCCCACCGCGGGATCAATCCGATCGTCTGCCCGCTGGCGTCCGCCGCCCAGCGCCACCACCGCGACGCCGATCGCCCGCGTATCAATATGCCCGATCGGTCCCTCGTGAACCGCCGGCACCGGGCGCACGATGGGCGCGCGCGCGAGATAGGCATCCGGTCGGCTCATCAGGTCCGCCGGGCCACCAAGCGCGGCAACCATGCGGCCAAACACCTCCGCCGCGCGCCCCGAGGTCAGCGCCGCTTCGATCTTCGCCTCGCCGTCCGCGCGGGTGGCCACGAGCCCGCCGAGCCGCAGCATCTCGCCGCCCAGCGCCACCGTCACCCGCCACAGCCGCGCGTCGACGGCGGCGCCGGTGAGGAAGTCGATCGCGTTCTTCACCTCCAGCGCATTGCCCGCGGCGCTGGCGAGTGGCTCATTCATATCGGTGATCAGCGCGCTGGTCGGCAGACCCGCGCCATTGGCGACCGTGACCAAGCTTTCGGCGAGGCCCTTGGCATCTTCAAACGTCGCCATGAAGGCGCCGGTGCCCCACTTCACATCCAGAACGAGGCCCTGGAGGCCGGCGGCGAGCTTTTTTGAAAGGATGGAGGCGGTGATGAGATCGATCGATTCCACCGTCGCGGTGACGTCGCGGATGGCATAAAAGCGCTTGTCGGCAGGCGCGAGATCGGCCGTTTGGCCAATCACCGCCGTGCCCACCTCGCGCACCACGCGGCGGAATAGGTCGGCGTCGGGTTGCGTCGTATAGCCGGGGATCGAATCGAGTTTATCGAGCGTGCCGCCGGTGTGGCCGAGCCCGCGCCCTGAAATCATCGGCACATAGCCACCGCACGCCGCCACCGCGGGCGCCAGCATCAACGAGACATTGTCGCCCACGCCGCCCGACGAGTGCTTATCAAGCACCGGTCCGGGCAAATCCCAAGCGAGAACCGTACCGGACTGCGTCATCGCCTTGGTCAAGGCCACCCGCTCCGGCAGCGTGAGGCCATTGAAGAACACCGCCATGGCGAACGCGGCGATTTGGCCTTCGGTGACCGAGCCATCGGTGAGCCCGCGCACCAGGAAGGTGACCTCCGCGTCGCTGAGCGCGATCTTCGAGCGGGTCTTGCGGATCAATTCTGGCGTCAGCATGGGCGGCTCCGAACCAATGGGAGCCCCATTCAACCAAACCGCACCCGCTTTGACCAGCCGATCAAACGCCGATCGAGCGCAAGGCA
Source organism: Rhizobium sp. Q54 (assembly GCA_943373055.1). Taxonomy (GTDB): domain Bacteria; phylum Pseudomonadota; class Alphaproteobacteria; order Rhizobiales; family Ancalomicrobiaceae; genus CALSBD01. Next base: position 312 of record CALSBD010000410.1, on the reverse strand, counting down.
AGCGCCGCCAGCATCGCTCCGCCGATCATAAAGCCGATCAAAAACAGCCGCGAGCCGCCGAAACCGCCCCCGCCGGCCGCGCGCTCCACCGGCAAACCTTGCAAAGCCCACGCGTCAATGCCGCCGCCCATTTGATAGGCGCTGCCCTTGACCAAGCCTGCGAGCCCCGCGCCGTTCATGGTGGTGCGCCCGCCGCTCTTGCACAGATACACCACCGTCTTGGCGCCCGAGACCGCGCTGCGAATGGCGGCCGGCTGCGACAGCGGCGCATTCACCGAGCCGGGAATGTGCATGTAGGCGTATTCGCCCACC
>CALSBD010000409.1:0-3782 GCA_943373055.1 Rhizobium sp. Q54 | reverse complement strand
AGGACGCGCTCGAAGCGGATGTCGATGTGCTCGGCACCGCGCTCCCCTCGTCTAGCGCGCGGGTTGATAGCGCAAGCCTGAGCCCCGCGACAGCCCAAGGGCCGGTGATGGGCCGCGAGGTGCCCGTGCCATTGCCGATGCTTGCCTCCGAGATCGCGCGCCAGGCGGAGCGGGGCAAGCGGTCGTTTGATATTCGCCTCGACCCGGCCGAGCTCGGCAAGGTGCGGGTGAAGCTGGAGCTTGGCCAAGAGGGCGAAGTGCGGGCCCATCTGGTTGTCGAGCGCAAGGAAACCCTTGATCTCCTGCAGCGCGACCAGCGCGTTCTGGAACGCGCGCTGCAAGATGCCGGCCTCAGCCTGGGTGGTGGCGGCTTGCAGTTCTCGCTGTCGGGCGGCGGCCAGCAGGGCTTTGGCGAGCAGGGCAGCTTTGCCCGCTCCAACCGATCCCAAACCGCGCGTGCCGAGGCCGAGCCCATCGCCGGCGGCGGCCCCGTGCCGCCCCCCACGCCACGCGCTCGCCCTGGCGGGATCGACGTGAAGATCTAGCAGCGCTGATCCCCCTTCGGACCCTCTCCCTCTCCCTCGTCTCGCGTATTTGGAGCCCCTGCCATGAGCGTCACCAACGTCAATTCCGCGGCGCAATCCCAATCGACACAGTCTGCGTCCAAGCGGCTCAATGAGAACTTCGACATGTTCTTGATGATGCTCACCACGCAGCTCAAAAACCAGAATCCAATGGACCCACTCGACGCCAACAAGTTCACCGAACAGTTGGTGCAATACTCCTCGGTCGAGCAGCAGGTCGCGATGAACCAATCGCTGGACCAACTGAAGGCGATCATGGTCGCGCAAAATGCGGCGTCGTTGGTGAGCTATGTGGGCGCGGAGGTGACCGCCCAAGGCAATGCCGCCGTCCTCAAGGATGGCAAGGCGAGCTGGGTGTTTTCAACGGGCACGCAGGCGCAATCCATGCAGGTGGAAATTCGCAATGAGGCGGGCGCGGTGGTCGCCACCCGCTCCATCACCCCGTCGGGCAAGGACCACACCTTTGAATGGGACGGCAAGGCTAATGACGGCACCAGCTTGCCCGCCGGCACCTACCGCGTCACGGTGACCGCCAAGGACGCCCAAGGGGCCACCATGCCGGTGACCACCAAGGTGTCGGGCATTGTCCGGGAGATCGACTTCTCCACGCCGGAGCCGACCTTGATGGTCAACGGGATGAAGATTCCCGCTTCGGCGATCTTGTCGGTGCGGCGCTGACGCGCGGTGGGTCCGCGGTCAAGGTGGCTTGTGCGGCGGCGGCGTCCGGCTTAACACTCAAGGGTGTTCGTGCGCGCCTCCTCCCTCCCCGGTGCGCCGCCTGACGAGTGCCGAGACCCGATCGCCCCATGGCTAAGGACAAATCGCAAAGCCCGACGGAACCGTTCAAGAAAGCGGTCGCAACCTGCCTGCGCGCGATCTCGCGCAAGCCGGATATGGAGGTGCAATATGCCTCCGACCGACCGACGCTTGCCGGCCAAAAGGCCCGCCTGCCCGAGCCGCCGCGCAAGCTCTCGGCGCGCGACGCGGCCATCACGCGCGGCATCGCCGACAGCTTCGCCTTGAAGCTGGCCACCCATGACGTGACCGTTCACCGGAAATTGATGCCCGAGGGCACCATGGGCCGGCGGATTTATGAGGCGGTCGAGCAGGCCCGTTGCGAGGCGATCGGCGCGCGCCGCATGGCCGGCGTGAAGGCCAATTTGGGCGCCATGCTGGAAGACCGCTACCACCGCGGCAACTATTCCGATGTGTCCGATCGCGCCGATGCGCCCATGGAAGAGGCGCTGGCGCTTTTGGTGCGTGAACGGCTGACCGGCGAGACCCCGCCGCCCAGCGCCGCCAAGCTCGTCGATGTTTGGCGCGAGCACATCGAGGGCAAGGCCGCCGGCGATCTCAATGGCCTGGAAGATGTCATCGGCGACCAGACCGCCTTTGCCCGCCGCATCCGTGATCTTCTCGTTTCGCTCGATATGGCCGACGAGCTCGGCAACGACGTCGAAGAGGAAGACGACAACGAGGCCGGCGAGCAAGGCAAGCCGGACGAAAACGAAAGTCAAGGCGAAGACGAGAACGACGAGAGCCAGTCGGAAGCGCAGCCGCAGGAAACCGACGCCACCGGCGAGGAGCAGGAATCGGGCGAGACCGAATCGGCGGAGACTGATTCCGACGAAATGGTCGATGACGCGGATGCCGATGCCCGCGAGGCGGGGGAAAGCGCGCGACCCGAGCCGCCCTTGTCCAACCGGCCGCCGGAGAACGACTATAAGATTTACTCCGAGAAGTTCGACGAGGTCATTGAGGCTGATGATCTGTGCGAGACGGCGGAGCTCGATCGTCTGCGCGCCTTCCTCGATAAGCAGCTCGCCCCCTTGCAAGGCGCCGTCGCGCGGCTGGCAAACCGGCTGCAACGCCGCTTGATGGCGCAGCAAAATCGCGCCTGGGAGTTTGACCTCGAAGAGGGCATGCTCGATACCGCGCGCCTGCCGCGTATCGTGCTTGATCCCATGCAGCCGCTCTCGTTCAAGCGCGAGAAGGACACCAACTTCCGCGACACGATCGTCACGCTGCTTTTGGACAACTCCGGTTCCATGCGCGGACGGCCGATCACCGTGGCGGCCACCTGTGCGGATATCCTCGCGCGCACCCTGGAGCGCTGCGGCGTGAAGGTGGAGATCCTCGGCTTTACGACGCGCGCTTGGAAGGGCGGTCAGTCCCGCGAGGCGTGGCTGGGCGCGGGCAAGCCGGCCAATCCGGGCCGTCTCAACGATCTGCGCCATATCGTCTACAAGAGCGCGGATGCGCCGTGGCGCCGCGCGCGGCGCAATTTGGGGCTGATGATGCGCGAGGGGCTCCTGAAGGAGAACATCGACGGCGAGGCGTTATTGTGGGCGCACAAGCGCCTCTTAGGTCGACCCGAGCAGCGCAAGATCTTGATGATGATCTCCGACGGCGCGCCGGTCGATGATTCCACACTGTCGGTCAACCCGGGCAACTATCTCGAAAAGCACCTGCGCTACGTGATCGAGGAGATCGAGACCCGCTCGCCGGTCGAGTTGATCGCGATCGGCATTGGTCACGACGTGACGCGCTACTATCGTCGGGCGGTGACGATCGTGGATGCGGAGGAACTCGCGGGCGCCATGACCGAGCAACTCGCCTCGTTGTTTGCCGAGGAAGGGACCGCGGGCGCGCGTCCGTCGACCGGGCGTGGCGCGCTCTCACCGCGTCCGGCTCCGGCCGCGCCGAGCGCCAAGGGCGGACCGGCGGTGCGCCGCTTCTCGCGAGCGGTCCATTGAGGCGTGGCGCGATGACCGCGGGGCGGGCGATCCGCGCGCCCGCCGCTGTCGCGCTTGTTCTGGCCTGGTTGGCGTTCCTCGGTCCGACGCGGCCGGCAGGCGCGCTTGAGCCCACCGACGTGATCACTCCGCGCCTGACCGTGTATCCGATCACCCAGTTCGGGTCGGATTGGCCGATCGGCCATGCCAAGGGCGCGCTGACCTTTTTGGGTGGCCTTGAACTCGAGAGCGACGAGACCGAGTTCGGCTCGCTCTCGGGCGCGGTGATCGGGCCCGACGGTCGATGGGTGTTCGTGAGCGATACCGGTTTGGTGTGGCAGCTGCGGCTCCTGTCAACGCCATCGGGCACGCCCACGGGCGTGTCGGACGTCGTCGGCCGGCTGATCCTGGATGAGACCGGATCCTCATTTCCCGCCAAGGACTTCTCCGACGCCGAAGCGAT
>CALSBD010000408.1:0-3798 GCA_943373055.1 Rhizobium sp. Q54 | reverse complement strand
CGAGGTGTTTGAAGGCGCCAAGCGCATCGCCTATGGCGCGCGCGCCATCACCGAGGGTGGCTACCAGTCGGTGCCCAAGCTCACCTTCCCCGGTGGCGCGCTGATTGGCTGCTCGGCCGGCTTCGTCAACGTGCCGCGCATCAAGGGCTCGCACAACGCCATGCTGTCGGGAATGATGGCCGCCGAGACGATCAGCGAGGCGCTCGCCGCCGGCCGCGTCCACGATGAGCCGATCGCCTATGAGGAGGCCTGGCGCTCCAGCGACATCGGCAAGGACCTGTGGAAGGTGCGCAACGTCAAGCCGCTGTGGTCGAAGCTCGGCACCATTGGCGGCGTGGCGCTCGGCGCGTTGGACATGTGGACCAACACCATGGGCTTCTCACTGTTCGGCACGCTCAAGCACGGCAAGCCCGACCACAAGACGTTGCGTGACGCCAAGCACGCGCCCAAGATTGAGTATCCCAAGCCCGACGGCAAGATCTCGTTCGACCGGCTCTCCTCGGTATTCTTGTCCAACACCAATCACGAGGAAGACCAGCCGATCCACCTCAAGCTCCAAAACGAGCTGACCCAGAAGATGTCGGAGCTTGGCCAATATGGCGGCCCGTCCAACCGCTATTGCCCGGCAGGTGTCTATGAGTGGGTGGAAAAGAACGGTCAGGACACCTTCGTGATCAACGCGCAGAACTGCGTGCACTGCAAGACCTGCGACATCAAGGACCCCAACCAGAACATCACCTGGACGGTGCCGGAAGGCGCGGGCGGACCAAATTATCCCAATATGTGAGGGGCCACGTCCGAACCATGTTCCGCGTCCGGTTGTCTGAGCAACTCATCGAATCCATGACGCTCGCCGCCGTCGAGGCCTATTGCCTCGGCGACGGCCACGGCAAGGCGGGGTTGGAAACCTATGCCTATGTGTGGGGGTATAAACGCGAGCTGGACGACGAGACAATCTTCTACCTCGATCGCATGAGCCTGAGCCTGTCGGCCGCTCGGGCGTCCGATAGCGTGACGCCCAGCGAAGACGCCGCGAGGCTGAAGAACGAGATCATCGAGCGCTGGTCGCCACATCTCACCTTGCTCGGTGACTTCCACACCCACCCTTACGCCAACCTGCAGGCGGTGTTGTCGGCGCGCGATGACGATGGTCCCAAGGGCGGATTCCACTTCAGCAGCGCGGACCGGGAGTCGTTCCACGGCGACGACTTTCTGTGGGAAGTATCGGGCAACACACCCGTCAACATCGTCATGACCATTTGCCGTATGGGCAAGGTGAAGGAAAGCTACGGCGCCACCTCGGTCAAGGACCACATCTGGCAATACGATGTTGGCGAATTCCGGTTCTGGCTGACGGTCAATATTGGCTATATCGACGAGGACGAAGAGCGGTATCTAACGGTTGAGACCGGCGATGAAGTGTATCTCGAGCTCGACAGTCGGTACTACAACTACGCCGGTGACCGGGTGGCCGGGCATATTGGCCGAGAGTGACGGTCGCGGTCGGTCGCAACAACGATAACCTGGACTTGCAGTCTTGGTTGTACCGTGCTATTATTTAGTGTATTATTCTCGCTCAAGCCTTATGCTCAGCTCGGAGGGCTATTGTGAGTTTAGAGGCAAGTGCCAGCTCGGACTTCTTGAACTGGTCTGCTCTTGTGGCTATTTTTATATTTGTTTTAACTCAACTAATCTCACTATCCAATTATTTGTATCGTAGCCGAAAATCGCGTAGAAACACGGCTATCAATCTATACATGGAAGCAACTCATAATTTAAAGCAAATTGAACTATTCCTCCGTGATGAAAAGGCAGAACAGAAACTATTGGATTTTGTGTCCAATGAGGAGCGTAAAGTGCCCTTATGGATATTCATCACACAGGAAATGATATTCAGGAATTTGCTATCCGATGTTCTAAAGCTCAAATCCGAAGTTGTCATTCCGACATTAGAATTGTATAACTCACTTGAAAAAATCAAAGCGTTAATCAACTCATTCGAATCAAAAGGGTTTTCTTCAATCTCTATCCAAGGTCGTCGGCAAATTATATGCGACATCATCCGCTTTGAGCGTGAAGCTGCTATCCAATGTAAGGATCTTATTGTCGCTTTAGAAGCACAGTATGGTGTCGGTACTTTTGACCCTATCCGCTTCCCATACCCGCGCATGCGTTCAAATGTACGGAGGCAGTGGACCCGTTCTCATGTTATGAAACTCCCCATAATCAACAACATGGTCATAGTATACCACAGATCGACCAACGGCAATCACGATGCTCGGATGCGACGGCCTTGGATAAAAGGATAGTCTGATCAGATTAGTCTCTACCCGAAATCACAAGGCGTCACCATCGGCGCGCAGTCCATGAAACGAGCTAGGAGGATTTAGTTCCCCCCGTCAAACGCAAAAAAGCCGGCACTCACGCACCGGCTTCTTCAAAAAGCGACGTTAACGTCTAAGCGCTCAGTCTTCCTTGCGCGCCAAGATCTGCTTGCCGCGGTACATGCCCGTCTTCAGGTCGATGTGGTGCGGACGGCGCAGTTCGCCGGAGGTCTTGTCCTCGACATAGGTCGGCGACTTCAGCGCATCGTGCGAGCGCCGCATGCCGCGCTTCATCGGCGAGGTCTTTCGTTTCGGAACGGCCATTGGGAAACTCCCGGAGTGATGGAATTCGCCAAGCGTGGCATCGCGGCCGGGCCGGCGAGACACGCGGAATTCGTCTGAAGGTGCGGGCTCATAACAGAAGCCAATGGGCTTGGCTAGCGCTTTCTGTCAAACCGCCCGAGCCGGCTCACCGTTGCAAGACCGGAAGACAGCTCACAAACGGCTCGATCCCGCGCGCCCGCCGCTCAATCACGGCAGCCAAAGACCGGTGGCGCGCCGAAGCGCGTCCGGGCTTGCGCAAGATCGGATTGGGCAGCGCGGTGGCCATTAACGCCGCCTCGCGCGCGGAGAGCTCACCCGCCCCCTTGCCAAACGCTGCCCGCGCGCCCGCCTCGGCGCCAAACTGGCCGTTGGGGCCCCACTCGGCAATGTTGAGATAAATCTCCAAAATCCGCTCCTTGGACAAAACCAGCTCCAGCCACACCGTGAGTGGCACTTCCAGGCCCTTGCGGATGTAGGACCGGCCTTGCCACAGGAAGAGGTTTTTGACCACCTGCATGGAGATGGTCGACACCCCAGCGACCGGCCGGTTGCGTCGTTGCGCCCGCTCCAGCGCATCGTCGATGGCGGTGAGATCAATACCCCAATGGCTACAAAACCGGGCATCTTCCGACGCCACGACCGAGCGCACCAAATGAGGCGCCATCGCCTCGATGGGCACATAGGTGCGCGCCACCGCCTGGCCCGTTAGAGCGCGCCAGACCATCAAGGTGGAGATCGGCGGCACCACGGCGTACACAACCGTCAATACGAACGGCAAGGCAGCCGCTGCCCCAAGCACCACGGCAGCCCGCCGCAGCCAGCGCCACCGCCGCGCGGGCGGCGGCTCACCGGCATTATGCGGAAGTGCGGGCGGATCGTCAGGCTGCGTCATGTGACAGGGGTAACCCGTGACGCCGCCCCTGGCAACGCGGGCGAAGGCCGCCGCGCGGCGTGTTGGCCCGCCCGAAGACGCATGCTAAGACTGCCGCGATGTCGCCCTTTCGCCTCATAGGATATGCCATCATCTCCGACGATGACTGCATCGCGGACGCCGATGGCAACATGCCGACCGTCTTGATGAACGAAGCCGACTGGCGCGCGTTCCAGGCCGGCCTTGACCGCGCGTCGCTGGTGCTGATCGGCCGCCATG
>CALSBD010000407.1:0-3798 GCA_943373055.1 Rhizobium sp. Q54 | reverse complement strand
CCATGGGATGCTTGCGCCTTGCTAGCGCGAGCGTGTCGAGCACATCGGCATCATTGATGCGCGGATGCCCAAGCCGCGTCAGCTCGGCATTGAGAAAGTTCACGTCGAACGCCGCATTGTGGATGACAAGCCGCGCATCCTTGATGAAGGCGCGGAAATCATCGGCGATCTTGGCGAACACCGGCTTGTCGGCGAGAAACGCATCTGACAGCCCATGCACATCAAACGCCGCCTGCGGCATCGACCGTTCAGGGTTGATATAGACGTGAAAAGTTTGCCCGGTCGGGATGTGATTAAGGAGCTCCACGCAGCCGATCTCGACCACCCGGTCGCCTTTCGCCGGATCCAGCCCTGTCGTCTCCGTATCGAGCACCACTTCACGCAACATGCGAGTCACTCCGATGGGGTAAGGGAAGCAGGCCGATCATCGCAGGACAAGGCTAGATGCAAGTTGTCCAGAGTTAATATCGGGCGCTCAAGTCTCACTAAACTTGCTATGGATCATGCTGGCGTCTTGACAATTGTGAATTTACAATTTACATCACCAAATATGATTGAGACGTTTCGAAGTAAAGCGCTTCGGCGCTTTTTCGAATTTGGCGATAGACGCGGTTTAAATGCGGACCACGTTGATAAAATCGCGCGCATCCTAGCAACATTGGAGTCGGCAAATGAAATTGAGGCAATGAATTTGCCACCCTTTCGCCTGCATCCTCTTCTGGGCGATCTAAAGGGATACTGGGCCGTTACGGTTCGCGCGAATTGGCGGATTGTTTTTCGCTTTGAGGACGGCAAGGCGTTCGATGTCGATCTTATAGACTATCACTAAGGAGAGAGAAAATGCGCATGAAGAATCCGCCACATCCAGGCGAACTGGTGGCAGACTCCTTGGAAGAACTCGGCCTCTCGGTCGCCGAGGCGGCGAAGGGGCTCGGCGTCACGCGGCAGGCCCTTTACAACGTGATCAACGGGAAGTCGGCCGTCAGCCCCGAGATGGCCATTCGCCTCGCCAAAGGCATCGGCAGCACGGCCGACACCTGGCTGAGGATGCAACTCAACTATGATCTGTCGCGGCTCGAGCCGGATCGTATCGCGGTGACGAAGCTGGTTCCCCGTCATCCCCAGACGGCCTGACTGAGGCCGCCTTCGGTCGCGTGATACGTCCGAAAGCCGATCCTCAATTCCCGGCACCAGCGGTCGTTCACCGCAGGAAGCCGACGATGTCCTTGACCTCATCGAGGATCGGCGTCGCGATGGCACGGGCGCGGTTGCCGCCGTCGGCGAGAACGCTGTCAACATAGCCCGGATCATTGAGGAGCCGGGTCATTTCACCCGCCACCGGGCCAAGCTTTGCCACCGCCATATCCGTCAGCGCCGACTTGAACGCCGAGAACTGGCCGCCACCGAACTCAGACAGCACGCTGGCCTTGTCGCTCCCCGACAGTGCCGCGTAGATGCCCACCAAATTATCGGCCTCCGGGCGGCCCTCAAGCCCCTTTTCCTCGGTCGGCAACGGCTCGGGGTCCGTCTTCGCCTTGCGGAACTTGGCGGCGATCGTATCCTGGTCGTCGGTCAGGTTGATGCGCGAGAGGTCCGATGGGTCGGACTTCGACATCTTCTTGGTGCCGTCGCGCAGGCTCATCACCCGGGTCGCGGTGCCGAGGATCACCGGCTCGGGCAGCGGGAAGAACGCCTCGCCAAAGCCAAGCTCGGCAATGCGAGCGGCGTAGTCATTGTTGAATTTGGTGGCGATGTCGCGCGTCAATTCCAGGTGCTGCTTTTGGTCCTCGCCGACCGGCACATGGGTCGCCTTGTAGGCAAGGATGTCGGCGGCCATCAGCGAGGGATAGGCGTAAAGGCCGAGCGAGGCGTTTTCCTTGTCCTTGCCGGCCTTTTCCTTGAACTGCGTCATGCGGTTCATCCAGCCGAGCCGCGCGATGCAATTGAACACCCAGCCAAGCTCGGCGTGCGCCGACACGCGCGACTGGTTGAAGATGATGGAGTGCTTGGGATCAAGTCCGCAGGCAATATAGGCGGCCGTCACCTCGCGGATCGACTTTTGCAAGTCCTTGGGATCCTGCCACACGGTGATGGCGTGCATGTCGACGACGCAATAGATGCACTCATGCGTCTTCTGCATTTCGATCCAGCGCAGCATGGCGCCCAGATAGTTGCCCAAATGCAGGTTGCCGGTCGGCTGCATGCCGGAAAAGACGCGGCCAGACGGGGCGGAGGAAGCGATCGCGGACATCGGAAGACCTAAAGCCTGAGGACAAGGCGCGCGTTATGCGATGGCCGCTCCCCGTTTTCAAGGTGTTGGTTGGCGCCACGTTCAATCAACGGACGGGGTGGGCGGCGGGGGTGGTTCGCCAGGCGTGCGCGGCTTGCGCTTCAGCTGCGCCTTCATTTGCGACAGGTCGAGCCCGCCAATCAGCTGCGCCACCCCGAAGAACACTGCCGCGCCGGCTCCACACAGGGCCATCAACACCACGCCCTTGATGGCGAAGCTCAGCGACGTATCGAGCCAGGGCGCAAGCCCGATCTGAAGGCCCCACACGAATGCCCCCATCACGAACGCGGCCACCACGATGCGCGGAAAGCGGCGTTGAATGATCTCGTCGTTGGTCCAATAGCCCCGCCGCATCAGCGTGACGTAGAGAAACCCCGCCTGCACCCAGCCGGCCACCGTGGTGGACAGCGCGATGCCGATGTGCACCCGGTCCGGCATCAAGAAATAGGCCGCGATGCTGCCGCCCGCGTTCACGACAAGCGACACGACGCCAAACAACATCGGCGTCTTGGTGTCTTCGCGCGCGAAAAAGCCCGGCGAAAACACCTTGATCCAGACAAAGGCTGGCAACCCAGCGCCAAACACCGCCAGAGCCAGCGCCGTTTCGCGGGTATCGGCCGCGGTGAACGCGCCGCGCTCATAGAGCACCCCAATGATGGGCTCAGCCAACACGACCAGCGCGATTGCCGCCGGCATGGTCAGCAAGCTCGCGAACTCAAGCCCGCGGTTTTGATTGTGGGAGACGAGGTCGGGCCGGTTCGCCCGCACCTGGCGCGCGATTTCCGGCAACAGCACCACGCCAATCGCCACGCCTACGACGCCCAGCGGCAGCTGATAGATGCGGTCGGCATAATAAAGAAACGAGTTGGCGGAGGCCTGCGTGGAGGCGACCATGGTGCCCACCACGATGTTGATTTGCGTGATGCCGCCGGCGAGCGCGCCGGGAATGCCAAGCTCGACAAGCCGCTTCACTTGCGGCGTCCAGCGGGGGCGCACAAAGGGAAAGCCCGCGCCTTCTTTCCATACGCCCCGCATCAGCCAGAGGACCTGCAGCACGCCAGCCAGGAAGATCGACCAGCACAAGATCTCCGCCGCCGTCTGTGTTTTGGCCAGGCCCGCATAGGAAACATAAAGAAGCGCGATCACCGTCACGACATTGAGAAGCACCGGCGCGAACGCTGCCAGGAAGAACTTGCGGTGCGAGTTCAAAATACCCGCCAGCATCGCACCGAGCGACACGCACGCCAAATAAGGAAAGCAGATGAGGGTGAGCTGAACGGTGAGATCAAACTTCGCCGGGTCGTCGAGATAACCCGGCGCCAACAGCGTGACGAGCCAGGGCGCGCCAGTCATGGCGAGTGCGGAAAACAGCACAAGCACGAAGGCCAGACCGGCGAACACGTCGGCAGCGAACGCCCGCGCGCCCGGTTCTCCCTCGCCCTCCAGATGCTTGGCATAGAGCGGTACGAAGGCAGCGTTGAACGCGCCTTCGGCGAACAGCCGCCGAA
>CALSBD010000406.1:0-3805 GCA_943373055.1 Rhizobium sp. Q54 | reverse complement strand
ATTGGCGTCAAGGCTGCCAAGGCCTTGAAGACGATCGTCGATTGCGGCCCGCAGGGCGCCAAGTCGTTCGGCGTCGCTGAGGCCGGTGCGTCGTTCCTGCAAGGCAAGACGGCGATGTATCTCGACACCACCGCGTTCGCCGGACAGGTCAATGACCCCACCAAGAGCCAGGTGGTCGGCAAGGTTGGCTGGGCGCTGCACCCCATGGGCGTTAAGCGCGCGAGCCAGACGGGTGGCTTCGGCATCGCCATCCCGAAGAACTCGCAAAACAAGGAAGCCGCCTTCCTGCTCATGCAGTGGCTGACGTCGGCGCGCATCGACAAGGAAATCGCGCTCGCCGGTGGCAACCCGATCCGCTTCTCTACCCACGCCGACCCGGACGTGAACAAGGCATTCCCCTGGATGTCGACGTTCGGTGAAGCGCTCAAGCACGCCGATCCGGACTGGCGTCCGATCATCCCGGCCTGGGGCAAGATCAATGGCGATCTGGGCACCGCGCTCTCCAAGGTGCTCACCGAAGGGCTCGACCCCAAGGTGGCGCTGGACGGCGTGGCCGAGCGCGCGCGGGCGACCATGAAGGATGCCGGCTACTACAGCTGGGCGAAGTGAACGCATCAGTCGCAACCCCAGGAACCGGACATCGGTTCCTGGACATCCTGTCGTGACATCAAAGAGCTTGAGCGCCGGTCCGCGGCAAGCGGATCAAACAGCGCTCCAGGCGATGGGCGGCGGCCACCTCCCGCCGTCGCCCACCACGCCTGAGCCGGGGATCGACCATGCAAGTCGCCAACTTCAACCGTCTGACGCCCTATCTGTTTCTCGCGCCGGCGGCGGTCGTGCTGGTGGTCGCGCTGATGTACCCGGTCGGCTACATGGTGTGGGCCTCGTTCCTCAACTGGAACCCGAGCCAACGCATTGGCGAGGCGGAGTTTGTGGGGCTGGCGAACTACACGCGACTGTTGGGCGACGAGCAGTTTCGCGAAAGTTTCAGCGTGACCCTCGTGTTCGCCTCGGTGGTGGTCAGCATCGAGATGGTGCTGGGCGTTGGGCTCGCGCTGCTTCTGGATCGCAATTTGCGCGGCATGTCGGTGCTGCGCACCTTGTTCATCCTGCCCATGATGATCGCGCCGATCGTGGTCGGCCTGATGTGGCGCTACATGTATCACCCCACAGTAGGCGTGTTTAATCGCACGCTGGTCGGGCTCGGCTTTGAGCCAATCCCATGGCTCTCCGATCCGACCTGGGCCCTCATCTCCGTCATCATGGCCGACATCTGGCAGTGGACGCCGTTTATCTTCATCTTGTCGCTGGCCGCCCTGCAGTCACTGCCGCGCTCCACCATGGAAGCCGCGCGCATAGACGGGGCGACGGCCTGGCAAACGATCCTCTACGTCAAGCTGCCGCTGATGGTGCCCGTGCTGATCGTGACCGGGCTGTTGCGACTGATCGATGCCTTCAAGGTGTTGGAAGTCATTCTCATCCTCACCAATGGCGGCCCGGGTCTTTCCACCGAGATCTTGTCGCTGCGCATCTCGCGCACGGCCTCGGAGTTCCGGGAGCTGGGCACGGCGGCAGCGATGTCGAACCTGCTTTTGATCCTGTTGATGATCCTCACGCTCGTCATGTTCACCGTCACCAAGATCACCGAGGCCGGGGCCCGGCGGAGAGCGTCATGATGTCGGACCGCGCCACACCGGCCTTCACCGCCGTTCTCATCGTCCTCATCTTGATGGCGACGGGGCCGATCCTTTTGATGCTGTCGACATCGCTGCGGCTCAACGTCGACATCATGTCGGACACTTCAAGCTTCTTCTTCCTGCCGACCTTGCGCAATTACGAGACGGTGTTGTGCGACGTGTTGTGGTACGCGCCCGAGCACGTCTCGCGCTGCGACCGCACCTTCACGCGCGCCTTGGGCAACTCGCTCGTCGTGTCGCTGACGGCGACCGCGATCACGCTGGTGATTGGCTGCATGGCGGCCTACGCGCTGGTGCGGTTTCGCTTCATGGGGCGCGACGTGGTATCGTTCTCCACGCTCATCTTGCGCATGATCCCGCCGGCGGTGCTCTTGGTGCCCGTATTCGGCATCTGGACCTATCAGTTCGGGCTTGATGGGACGCGGGCCGGCTTGGTGCTCGTCTATGTCGCCATGAACTTGCCGTTCGTGATTTGGATCCTGCAAAGCTTCATTGTCCAAGTGCCGATCCAGCTGGAAGAGGCCGCGCGCATGGATGGGGCCGGACCGTTCCAGGTGTTCTTCCTGGTCGTCTTGCCACTCATCCAGCCCGGTTTGGCAGCGGCTGCGATTTTCACGTTTCGCATTGCGTGGAACGAGTTCTTGCTCGGCAACGCGCTCGCCGACCGGGATAGCCGCACGGTGCCGGTGACGCTCGTCAATCGGCTCACGGAGTACGACATCGACTGGGGCGTGATCATGGCCACCGGCGCCCTGCTGGCCATCCCGCCAATCCTGTTCACGCTGGTGGCGAGCCGACAGATCATCTCCGGCATGACAGCGGGAGCCGTGAAGGGATGATCGACTGGCTCTTGGATCCCATTGATGCCGCGCGCGCGCACGCGGTCAGCGGGCCGATCTCGTGGCATGCGCGGTTGATGGTGCTGGCGTGGGTGGTGCTGGTGCCGCTCGGCGTAATCGCCGCGCGCTATCTGAAGATCACTCCGTGGCAAGATTGGCCGCGTGAGCTCGATAATCGCACCTGGTGGAACCTGCATCGCACCGCGCAGTATTCTGCCGGCGCGCTCTCCCTCACCGCGCTGGCGCTCGCGTTTTGGCACCTTTCGCCCATTGCGAGCCTGACGAGCGGTGCCTGGGCGCACCATTGGCTCGGCTGGAGCGTGGTGGGGCTTGCCGGCGTGCAATACATCTCCGCCTGGCTGCGCGGCAGCAAGGGCGGGCCAACCGCGCCGGCGCCGGACGGAAGTTTGCGAGGTGACCATTTCGACATGACGCCGCGCCGGGTCGCCTTTGAGTGGATCCACAAGTCGGTCGGCATGGTGTTGATCGGGCTGGCAATGGCTGCCGTGGTCACGGGCCTGTGGCAACTCAACGCGCCGCGCTGGATGTGGTTGGCGATCGGGCTGTGGTGGTGTGGCTTGGTGCTGATGGTGATCGTGCTGGAGCGGCGGCTGGGCGCGCGCGACACCTATGAGGCCATCTGGGGGCCGGATCCGAGCCTGCCGGGCCAGGCGCGCAAGCCGATTGGCCTGTTGGTGCGCCGGCAGTCCGCGCGCTGATCGAGTGCGCGAATGCCGCGCCGCCCGTGATAAGCTCGGCGGCGCGGGACAGACCCGCGGATGTCACGAAAAGACGATCTGCGCCTTCATCGCCTGACTGCGATCGGAGGCGAGTTTGAATGCGGTTTCCGCGTCGCTCAGCGGAAGCGCGTGGGTAATGAGCGGCTTCACGTCGATGAGGCCCTGACGCATCAAATCCACCCCCACAGCAAACTCTGGGTGGAAGCGGAACGATCCGCGCAGGTCGAGTTCCTTGGCGGTGATTGCCATCATGGGCAAGGTCATGTCGCCGCCCAAGCCAAGTTGAAGGATAACACCGCGCGGGCGCAGCGCCGGGATCGCGCCCGCCAGCGCGGCTGCAACGCCGGTGCACTCATAAAGCACGTCAAACGTGCCCTTGTCGGCGGCATAGGCGGCAAGCGCGTCGGGCTCGGCGGCGCTGTTGATTACCCGGTCCGCGCCGGCTGTCTTGGCGAGCGCGAGTGTGAAGTCCGATAGGTCGGTCGCCACGATCTCGCGTGCGCCGGCCCGCCGGGCGGACAGGATGGAA
>CALSBD010000405.1:0-3809 GCA_943373055.1 Rhizobium sp. Q54 | reverse complement strand
GGGCCGGCATCGACGCGCTTTTGTTCAATTGCAGCCGCCCGGAAGTCATGGCCGACGCGGTTCGTGTCGCGGCCGCCACGTTTGCTGTCGAAGGGGTCGCGACGCCCATTGGCGTTTATGCCAACGCGTTTGTCCCCGGCCGCGACGGCGCGGCCAACGAAACGCTGACGGCCGTGCGGGAGGATCTCAACGAGGCCCGCTACAACCAGTTTGCCTGCGACTGGGTCGCGGCCGGGGCGACGCTGATTGGCGGCTGCTGTGGGGTGGGCGCGCGGCATATTCACGGCCTTGCGCAAACACTGCGGGCTGGATCCTGACATCACCCGCGTGACGACGAGAGGTCTCCCGTCTATCGTGCCCCCCTCAGTCGCCCGCGCGCAGGAGGCGCTACGGCCATGACGCCCTCGAAGCCACGGATCGTGCCTTTGCGCGTGGACGCCGATACGGCGTCAGACGGCCGCGCCGGCCAAGCGCGGCCGCGGGTGCGCATCGTGTTTCACGATGCGATGCGGTTAGGTCCCGGCAAGATCGACCTGTTGGAAGCGGTTGGCCGCACGGGCTCGATCTCAGCGGCGGGGCGGGATTTGGGCATGAGCTATCGGCGCGCGTGGCTGCTGGTTGATGCGGTCAATCGGCTGTTCAAAGAGCCGGTAGTGGTTGCCAGCGTGGGCGGCTCCCATGGCGGAGGCGCAGAACTCACCGATCTGGGCCGTGCGCTGGTCGCCGCCTACCGCCGCATCGAGGAGCGCACACGCCAAGCGATCCAAGAAGAACTGGCGCCTTTCGAGAGCGACTTTGCCGATCCGGCGGAGCGGCCTGCTGACGATCAAGTGGGCTGAAGGCGCGGTCATGCCCCCGCGCGAGGCGGACCGACCACGTGGAGGCCCGCCACATGGCGTTCGTCGATTGAGACCGCCTTGACGAGCGCTTGGACCTCGTCGCCCACGTCGAGGCCGAGCCCGTCGGTGGCAAGCCGGGTGGCATAGGCTTGCAACATCTCGCCGCCGCGCAGCCGCAAGGTCACGAGAGCAAACGGTCCGTCATCGACCTCCAGACGGGTGACCGTGCCATTGAGGGCGGTGCGGATGCTGATATTGCCGGGGCGACCGACGCTGAGCGTGACCTGTGTAGCCTGAATGACAACGCGGGCGGGACCGGCTGCGGGCTCCAGCCGGCCCGGCACCACGATCTCGCCAGCCGGATGATCAAGCACCGTGACGCCATAGTCGGGCAAATGGTGTTTGATCGGGGCCGAGAGGATCGAGATGGCCTCAAAGCGGCTCTCGGACTTGGCAAGGGACGCGGGGCCAAGCACCTCGGCGGGCTTGCCAGCGGCAACCACGCGACCGGCTTCCAGCTTGATGACCGTGGACGCCAGACGCGCGACCTCTTCCACCGCGTGGCTGACATACAGGATCGGAATGCCGAACTGATCGCGCAGCCGCTCGATGAACGGCAGGATCTCCCGCTTGCGGGCCTGATCGAGGGAGGCGAGCGGCTCGTCCATCAAGAGGAGCCGCGGGTTCATGAGGAGCGCGCGGCCGATGGCGACCCGCTGGCGCTCGCCGCCGGACAGCGTGTCGGGCCGGCGCTTCAGGAGGTGGCCGATGCCGAGCACCTCGATGACGGGATCGCGGGTGATCTGGCGCGGGCCGCGCCGGTTGAACCAATCGCCATAGGCAAGGTTGGCGCCGACTGTGAGGTGGGGGAACAACAGCGCGTCTTGAAACACCAAGCCAATCCGGCGCCGGTGCGCGGCGACTTGGCGCGCAGCCTTGGTGTCGACCAGCACATCCGCGCCCACCTCGATGCGCCCCTCGGTCGGCGGCTCCAGCCCGGCGATCAGGCGGATGATGGTCGACTTGCCCGAGCCCGAGGGGCCGAACAGGGCGGTGACACCCGACCCGCCCTCGAAGGTGGCATCGAGAGTGAAATCAGGTCGCGTTAGGCGGCAGGCGAACCGGATCATTCGACGCCTCCCGCGCGCGCCTTGGTGCGGCGCGCAAGCCACTCGGACGCGACAAGAGCGAGAAGCGCGATCAAGACCGCGACAATGGAGAGCCGGAGCGCGCCGGCATCGCCGCCAGGCATCTGGGTGTAGTTGTAGATTGCCGCCGGGATGGTCTGGGTCTCACCGGGAATATTGGAGACGAACGTGATCGTCGCGCCGAATTCGCCGAGCGCCTTGGCGAACGACAGCACCGAGCCGGCGATGATGCCGGGCAAGGCGAGCGGCAAGGTGATGGTGATGAACACCCAAAGAGGCGATGCGCCCAGCGTGCTGGCTGCGTGTTCGAGGCGCGTGTCGATCGCCTCAATGGTGAGGCGGACGGCGCGCACCATTAAGGGGAAGCCCATCACGGCGCACGCGAGCGCCGCGCCGGTCCACCGAAACGCGAGCACGATGCCAAATGTGCTCTCCAGCCACATGCCGATCGGCCCGCGACGGCCAAACAAAATGAGTAGCGCGTAGCCCGTCACCACCGGCGGCAGCACCAGCGGCAAATGGACAAGCGCGTCCACGATCGACTTGCCGGAAAACGCGACGCGCGCGAGCAGCCAGCCAAAGAAAATGCCAAATGGCAGGCTCGCCAGCGTGGCCACGCTCGCGACCCTGACGCTGAGCTCGATGGCCTGCCACTCCTCCGCCGACAGCTGCCAAAATCCCAAACGCGCGTCCTCACTTGATGATGGCGAAGCCCTCGGCCTCAAACACCTGAATAGCAGCCGGCGTCGACAGATGCGCCAAGAACGCCGCTGCATCCGGATGTATCGACGCGGCGGTCATGGCGAACGGATAGACGATCGGCGGGTGGCTCGATGATGGAAAGGGCGCCACCACGCGTACCTTTGGCTCGGTGCGGGCGTCGGTCAAGTAGACGATGCCAAAGCGGGCCTCGCCGCGCGCGACGAGAGCAAGTGCGGCGCGCACATTGTCGGCGCCCGCGATCCGGGACCCGACCGCGTTCCAGACGCCAAGCGTGGTCAAGGCGGCCTTGGCATAGCGGCCAACCGGCACCGACTGCGGATTGCCCGTCGCCAAGCGTGCATCGCCGAGCGCGCCGTCGAGATCAAAGCCGGGGGCCATTTCGAGCTTGGTCGGTGGACCTTCGGCCGGTTCGATCAAGACGAGGGTGTTGCCCAAGAGCTCTGTGCGGGTGGCGGGATCGACCAGTTTGCGCTCAGCGACATAGTTCATCCAATCGAGGTCGGCTGAGGCAAACAGGTCAGCCGGCGCGCCTTGCTCGATCTGGCGGGCCAGCGCGGAGGAGGCGCCATAGGAAAGCGTCACGGGTTTGCCGGTCTGCGCCGACCAATCCTTGGCAATGGTGTTCAGCGCGGTCTGCAGGCTGGAGGCGGCGAAGACGATGATCGGTTTGGTGTCTTGCGCGAACGCGAGCGGGACGACCACGAGCCAGAAGGCGAAGGCAAGGCAGAGCCGGCCAAACGAGCGGGCCATCGCGGATCTCCATAGGTTGGATATCAGGGATATATATCATCAAATATAGCGATCGACACTAGGCAAGACAGCTGGCGGAAAATGCGGCTCACAGGGTCGGGTCAACCCGCACCACCACGCTGCCGCGCTTGTGGCCGGTGTCGACGCGGGCGTGGGCGGCGGGCAGGTCGGCAAACGAAAACACACTATCGATCAACGGCGTGTAGCGGCCGGCGGCGGCTAGGGCGACGAGAGCGGCGAAATCCCCTGGCCGTTCGGCGGCTGGCCCGGCGATCACCTGCTTGCCGTCCTTAGGCCGCGCCACAAGATCGCCGAGACCGCCGGCGATCGCCAGATAGCGGCCACCAGG
>CALSBD010000404.1:0-3810 GCA_943373055.1 Rhizobium sp. Q54 | reverse complement strand
GATCGGACAGCCCGCGGATGTCGACGCGGCCGTGGCGGCGCTCAGCTGATCGGGTCCGCCTCGCGCCCCTCAATGAGATAAGGATCCCATCATGTTTGATCTTTCCGGAAAAGTCGCGCTGGTCACGGGTGCGACGGGTGGTATTGGGCGAGCGATCGCCGAGGCGCTTTATGCGCAGGGCGCCACTGTCGCACTGTCGGGCACCCGCCAGGCGGTACTTGATGAGGTGAAAGCGGCCTTGGGCGAGCGCGCCCACGTCTTCCCGTGCAATCTCGCCGTCCGCGCTGAGGTCGACGCGCTGGTGCCCGCCGTGGAATCGGCGCTGGGCAAGCTCGACATTCTGGTCAACAATGCCGGCATCACCAAAGATAACCTCTTCATGCGCATGAAGGATGAAGAGTGGGATCAGGTGCTGGAGGTGAACCTCACCTCCGGCTTCCGCCTGTGCCGCTCGGCGATCAAGGGCATGCTCAAGCGCCGGTCTGGCCGCATCATCGGCATTTCGTCCGTGGTCGGCACCACCGGCAATGCGGGCCAGGGCAACTACGCGGCCGCCAAGGCCGGCATGATCGGCATGACGAAGTCGCTCGCGGCGGAAGTCGCCAGCCGCACCATCACCGTCAACGCGGTCGCGCCGGGCTTCATTGCCACCGCGATGACCGATGCGCTCAATGACAAGCAGCGCGAAGCGATTCTGGGCAACGTGCCGGCCGGTCGGCTTGGCAACGTGGCCGAAGTGGCCGCTGCGGTCGTTTTCCTGGCGTCGGACGAGGCGGGTTACGTGACCGGCCACACGATCCACGTCAATGGTGGTATGGCCATGTTTTGATTGTGGTTTTGGCGTGTTGTCAAGGGCAATTGAGTTTGTCCTCGGCCACGCCGCGACCGCTGGCAATGCGCTGGGAAGTGTGTTAACACCCGCGCGAAAATTCATCTGGCTGAAGAAAAGGCGCGCGCGCGTTTTCAACGACGTGCACGTCATCTTGCAGCCGACGCTTCGGAGCGCTTCAATACAGCTTCAGGGGCGTGCCGGTCATCCGGCGTGAGAAACGGGGGCGGGGGTGCTGCAGGGGTCCAAGAGCCCACTGTGGTGGTCGTCGCTCCTTCGGTCAGACAGTGTTCAAGGAACGGAAAACATGAGCGACATCGCGGAGCGGGTGAAGAAGATCGTCATCGAACATCTGGGCGTGGACGCCGATAAGGTCGTGGACAACGCCAGCTTCATCGACGATCTCGGCGCGGACTCGCTCGACACCGTCGAGCTCGTCATGGCTTTCGAGGAAGAGTTCGGCGTGGAAATCCCCGATGACGCCGCCGAGACCATCCTGACGGTCAGGGACGCGGTGACCTTCCTCGAGAAGGCCGCGGCCTGATCACCTTCATGACGGGCGTCGCGGCGGGATCAGCCCGCCCGGCGCTCGTTTTCTATTCGGCGACGGGCACGGCGTTGGGGGCTTGAGCCGCCGCGACCACGCGCGCGCGGGCCACCGCCGCGCCGCGCCGGTTCAATGCTGAAAATATGGCTCGACTGACAGCCCTCTAAGTGCCCCGCGAGCCAAAACGCGCCTCACTCAAGGGCGCCCGCTGGGAGGATTTCCATGCAAATGCGACGCGTCGTCATCACCGGTCTCGGCATGGTCACGCCTTTGGGCGCCACCGTCGCGCACACCTGGGCCAACATTCTAGCGGGCAAGTCCGGCGCGGTCCGCGTGACCGACTTTGAGGTCTCTGACATCCCCTGCCAGATCGCCGCTCGCATTCCGCGCGGTGATGGGACGAACGGCACATTCAATCCCGACCACTTCATGGAGCCCAAGGAGCAGCGCAAGGTCGACGACTTCATCGTCTTCGCCGTAGCCGCCGCCGACGAGGCGCTCAAGGACGCCAACTGGGCGCCGACTTCGTACGAGGATCAAACCCGCTCGGGCGTGCTCATTGGATCGGGCATTGGCGGCATCGACGGCATTGCCGAGACGGCCATCATCCTCAAGGAGAAGGGCCCGCGCCGCGTGTCGCCGTTCTTCATTCCCGGCCGCCTGATCAACCTGGCGTCGGGCCACGTGTCCATCAAGCATGGCCTGAAGGGCCCCAACCACTCGGTGGTGACAGCCTGCTCGACCGGCGCGCACGCCATTGGCGACGCGGCCCGTCTGGTGGCGTTCGGCGATGCCGACGTGATGGTGGCCGGTGGCACGGAAAGTCCGGTCAGCCGCATCTCGCTCGCCGGCTTCGCCGCCTGCCGGGCGCTGACGACCGGCTATAACGACACGCCGGAAAAGGCCTCGCGCCCCTATGACAAAGGTCGTGACGGTTTCTTGATGGGTGAGGGCGCCGGCGTGGTGGTGCTTGAGGAGTACGAGCACGCCAAGGCGCGCGGCGCCAAGATCTATGCCGAGGTGGTCGGATACGGCCTCTCGGGCGACGCCTACCATATCACCGCCCCATCCGAGGACGGCGATGGCGCCTATCGCTGCATGCAGGCGGCCATCAAGCGGGCCGGCTTGCAGCCCTCCGACCTTGATTACATCAATGCCCACGGCACCTCGACGCCGCTTGGCGATGAGATCGAGCTCGGCGCCGTGCAGCGCCTGTTGGGCAACGCGGCGGCGAGCGTCTCGATGTCGTCGACCAAATCGATGACCGGCCACCTCCTGGGCGCGGCCGGCGCGATTGAGGCGATCTTCTCCACCCTCGCCATTCGCGACCAGGTCGCCCCGCCGACCATCAATCTCGACGACCCGTCGGTCGAGACCCCGCTCGATTTGGTGCCCCACGTGGCGCGCAAGCGCGAGATCAATGTCGCCCTGTCGAACTCGTTCGGCTTTGGCGGCACCAATGCCTCGCTCGTCTTGCGGCGCGTCGACTAATCGAGCGCCCCCCGAACAAAAAACCCCGCGTCGTTGGCGCGGGGTTTTTTCATGTGGATCGAACGGTTCGGCTCAGCCGCGTGAGATAAGCCGACGCAGCTTTTCAAGCGCGCTCTCGGCCGCCTCCTGATAGCCGATTGTCCCGGCGAACTGACCTTGCGCGTCCAACAGGTAAACCGTTGCCGTGTGATCCACCGTGTAGTCCGCGCCTTGCGGCACCTTCCGCGCAAACACGCGATACGCCGCCTTGATGACATCAACCTCGGCCTGGGTCCCGGTAAGCCCGATCATGCGCGGATCGAACGACGACAAATAAAGTTTCAAGTGATCGACCGTGTCGCGCTCCGGATCGACCGAGACGAACACCACGCGCAGCTTGTCGGCGTCGGGACCGAGTGCGTTGAGCCAGCCGGTCGCTTCCGTCAATGTGGTCGGGCACACATCGGGGCAATTGGTGAAGCCAAAGAACAACGCCGTCGCCTTGCCTTTGAGGTCGTCTTGCGTGAAACGACCGCCGGCGACATTGGTCAGCGTGAACGGCCCGCCAAGCGCATTGGCCACCGGGGGCGTGGTCCCCGTGCCCCGCATGGCATAGAGCGCACCGAGCCCGATCGCGACAACGACCACCAAACCCCACAAAATCCACCTGAGCGTCGCCATCCGATCCTCTCTACGCCCCCCAGCGTCCAACCATACGCATCGTTGATCATGGCGTCGCCCGCTTCGCAAGTCACGCCGATGAGAGGGCACATGGTGTCGCGGGCATCAGGCGTTGGCGGTCGCCATCAGATTAATCGATCTCTTCGGCAAGCAGCCCCTCAACGAAGGACGCCATGGCAACTGACCGCGCCCGTTTCGCGCGCTCGGCCTGCAAGATCGCCCGCACGGTCGCGAACGAGCGGTTGAGATCGTCGTTCACGATGATGTAGTCGAACTTGTCCCA
>CALSBD010000403.1:0-3811 GCA_943373055.1 Rhizobium sp. Q54 | reverse complement strand
TCTGGTCATACGCCCGGAACGTCGCCTTGCCACGCTCGGCAAGAACCTTCGTGATCGCAGCCGTCAACGACGTCTTGCCATGGTCAACGTGACCAATCGTGCCGATGTTGCAGTGCGGCTTCGTGCGTTCAAACTTTTCTTTGGCCATCTCTTAATCCTCAGCGACCCGCGCGCGGCTGTCGTTTAGGGGGTGTCCGATGAGCTCGCCGTTTGCCGACACCGACGCCGTTCGCAAACCGAAGCAGTCGATCGACAACAAAGCGTGCGGCCCGGCCGTTTCCGACCGAACCGCAAGTCGGCGGACGGGTTAGACGGTTCCTCGCCATTGCGCAAGAGGCTTGTTGAGCCGCGCGCGCTCGGTTTTGTCGCCGCCTGGCTCGAGGCCTCGCCCCCCAACGGCGCCACCTCGCGAGACGGTGATGGCGCCGCGGTGGCCATGGGTCACGCGCTTGTGTAGGGTTAAGCACATGGCTCGCCAATCGCGTCGCGGCCGAGGACACACGACCGCTGATGTTTCGCTTCTTTGAACGCCTGATCGACCCTTTCGAGATCGACCCCGCCCGTGGCCCCCCGCCCGCGGGGTTGCTGCCGTTTTACAGATACTTCGTCGGCCAAGTGTGGCCGTTCGTCATCGCCATGTTGGTGCTTGGCTTTTTGGCCGCCGTCATTGAAATCACGCTGTTTCGCTACATTGGCGACCTCGTCGACATGGTCTCCAACACCGCGCCCGAGCGACTGATCGAAGAACACGGCACGATGCTCATTTGGATGGCGATCGTGGCCTTGGTGCTGCGCCCGCTCGTCGGCGTGGCGCGCGATCTGGTGGTCAACCAAGCGGTCACGCCGGGCTTTTCCACCTTGATCCGCTGGCAAGCGCATCGGCATGTGCTGGGCCAATCCATGTCGTTTTTCCAAAACGACTTTGCAGGTCGCGTGGCCACCAAAGTGGTGCAATCGGGCCACGCATTGCGCGACAGCGTGGTCACCACCGTTGATGCCGTGTGGTTCGTCCTGGTCTACGCCGGCACCGCGATCGCGCTGTTCGCCGGTGTGGATTGGCGGTTGGCCATTCCGTTGGGCATTTGGATTGTCGCCTATGTGTGGGCCCTCACGATCTTGGTGCCCCAAGCGCGCTATCGCTCCCGGGTCGCGTCCGAGGCCCGCTCGGTGCTGACCGGCCGTATTGTCGACAGCTACACCAACATGGCGACCGTGAAGCTGTTCGCCCACGCCGAACGCGAGATCGCTTATGGCCGCGGTGCGCTGGCCGAGCACCTCACCACGTTTCACGCCATGCAGCGGCTGGTGACGTGGAAAAACGTCGCCATCAACGTCCTCAACGGCTTCATGATGGTCGGCACCGCGGGCACGGCGTTGTGGCTATGGACGCGCGGCGAGGCGTCGCTGGGCGCCATCGCGCTCGCCTCGGGCCTTGCCATTCGCATCAACAACATGGCCGGCTGGGTGATGATGTCGATCACCGGCATCTTCGAATCGATCGGCACCGTCGAAGAGGGCATGGAGACAATCGCGCGGCCCCATACCGTGGTGGATCGACCCCATGCCAAGCCGCTTGTCGTTGATCGCGGCGAGATCCGCTTCGAGCACGTCAAGTTTCACTATGGCCGCACGTCGGGGGTCATTGATGACCTTTCGTTCGTCATCAAGCCGGGCGAGCGCGTGGGCCTCGTGGGCCGCTCCGGTGCCGGCAAATCAACCCTTGTGAACCTGATCCTGCGCTTCCATGACCTGGAGGGCGGCCGCATCCTTATTGACGGTCAGGACATCGCCCACGTTACCCAGGATAGTTTGCGCGCCGCCATCGGCATGGTCACGCAAGACACCTCGCTCCTGCATCGCTCGGTGCGCGACAATATCATCTATGGCCGCCCCGACGCGACCGACGCGGAAATCGAGCTTGCCACCCGCGGCGCCGAGGCTGACCGCTTCATCGAATCGCTCGAAGACCAGCGCGGTCGTCGCGGTTTTGAGGCGCGGGTCGGCGAGCGCGGCGTTAAGCTCTCCGGCGGTCAGCGCCAGCGCATCGCGATCGCGCGCGTGCTTCTGAAAAACGCGCCCATCTTGATCCTGGATGAAGCCACCTCCGCGCTCGATAGCGAAGTGGAAGCCGCCATCCAGGAAAGCCTGGGCCGGCTGATGGCTGGCAAAACCGTCATCGCCATCGCCCACCGGCTGTCCACCATCGCCGCCCTCGACCGCCTGATCGTGATCGACCAGGGGCGCATTGTCGAAGTGGGCCGTCATGAAGACTTGATCGCGTCCGGTGGACTTTACGCCGACTTATGGGCGCGCCAGTCCGGCGGCTTCCTGGCCGACCAGGCCGCCCGTGCGATGCCGCTCGCCGACGTCGCGGAATAACCGCCGCTAACCGACGCACGCGGACGGTGGGCTGACTCGGACCGTGTTTCAACGGCTGCGTGACCGCTTTATCACGTACGGCGAAAGTAGAGTGCGTCTTTTTCCAAACTTTTCAAAGGGTTGCGACACGTTGTCCCGGGAGCGCCCTCGCCAGCTAGACAATTTATAAAGAGGGTGTCACAACACCGCCCGATCGGGGCGGGGTAACCCCCATCGGTGGGTATTGAGGGACCATGGGGCGGCACGTCGACAGATCGGCGGGCCGTGTTTTCATGGTCGACGTTCATCGGGGTCTTGCGCAGGCGAACTTCGACTGAACACGCCGATCTGGGCCTCGCCTGAGACTATGACATGTCGTTGTCGAACGAGAGGATGCGACCGTGGCCACGACCCAATCGGCTGAACCGACCCGCCGAGATTTCTTGTACATCATGACCGGTGCCGTCGGCGCCGTAGGCGTCGGCGCGCTCGCCGTGCCGTTCATCCACCAGATGAACCCGGACGCTTCGGCGCTGGCGCTCGCCACCTCAGAGGTCGACATTTCGGCCCTGCAGCCGGGCCAGATCATCACCGTCAAGTGGCGCGGCAAGCCCGTCTTCGTGCGCAACCGCACCGAGGAAGAGATCGCTGCCGCGCGCAACGACGACGCGTCGGGCCTGCCGGACCCGCAGCCGGACGCTGAGCGCGTCAAGGCTGGCAAGGACAACATCCTCGTGGTCGTCGGCGTGTGCACGCACCTGGGCTGCGTGCCGCTCGGCGCGGCAGGCCAGCGCGGCGACTATAATGGCTGGTTCTGCCCGTGCCACGGGTCTCACTATGATACCTCGGGCCGCATCCGCAAGGGTCCGGCACCGTTGAACCTGCCGGTTCCGACCTACGAATTCACCAGCGACACCACCATCCGCATCGGCTAACGCCCTGAGGAGGACTGATCCATGGCCGGTCATTCGACCTACCAGCCCGGTACGGGCATCGAGCGTTGGCTTGACGAGCGTCTGCCGATCGTTCGCTTGATTCACGGCTCGTTCGTCGCGTTCCCCACCCCGCGCAACTTGAACTATTGGTGGACCTTCGGCGGCATCAGCGCGATCATGCTGGTGACGCAAATCATCACCGGCATCGTGCTGGTGATGCACTACACGCCGCACACCTCGCTCGCCTTTAATTCGGTCGAGCACATCATGCGCGACGTGAACTATGGCTGGCTGATCCGCTATTTGCACCAGACCGGCGCGTCGATGTTCTTCATTGCCGTCTACATCCACCTGTTCCGCAGCCTCTACTACGGCTCCTACAAGGCGCCGCGTGAGATTTCGTGGATCCTGGGCGTGATCATCTTCCTTCTCATGATGGCGACCGCCTTCATGGGCTACGTGCTGCCGTGGGGCCAGATGTCGTTCTGGGGCGCCACCGTGATCACCAACCTGTTCTC
>CALSBD010000402.1:0-3812 GCA_943373055.1 Rhizobium sp. Q54 | reverse complement strand
TTCGATCGGATTGCATCAGATCGACGCTCCTCATCTCCGTTAGCGCGTGATCTTTACCCAATAACCGCGTCCCCCTTATTGGAATGACGCTCCAAAGCTCCAATCCCGACGAGGCGCTGAGCCCTTCGCTCGCCGATCTCCCGCGCTTGACGACGATCAGACGATCGGAGCCAGGCCACGTGGCTTTACGTCTTTTGGTTGTATGCTCGGTTCGAGCGAGACAAGCCAGGCCGGCTGACCGCGATCGCGTTGACGGCGGGGCGGCGAAGGGAGCCGAGTTTGCCACGGGGTCGGCTGTGGGATCCGCGGACCCGATCCCCACAACCGTCTCGATCCGTCACCCGCAGCTACCCGCTTGACATCATCCGAAATTCGATAATACTAGAAATATGAACATCGACGACACCGCCGCCCGCCTTGAAGCTCTTGGCAACCCCACACGACTGAGGGTGTTCCGCCGCCTCGTGCGCGCCGGCCAGGCCGGCTTGCCGGTCGGCCGCCTTCAGGAAGAGCTGGGTGTTGCCGCCTCGACGCTGACCCACCACCTGCAAAAGCTGATGCTCGTCGGCCTCATTTGGCAAGAGCGTCGCTCCACCGTCCTCATTTGCCGCGCCAACTTCGACATGATGCGCGGGCTGGTCGATATCCTGGTTGCCGAGTGCTGCGCTGATCAGTGCGCGCCGAGCGGCGAGGATGCGCCGACCTTGCCCCCTTGACCCCCTCGCTCCCTCTCACCGCGCCCGGCTGTCGCCGGCCCCGCAATCGCGTCCGGTTATCCCGCATTCCCCTTGCCACCGTGGCCTCGAGATCCGCCCCGTTCGGCCTGACGACCCCCTCGATCTCACTCACCGCGTGAACCCGCTCACCGACCACCGGCGAGCATTCGCTCACGCACACCCAAAGGCTAGGACCCTCATGCGTGTCTAATTTCGATCATTCCAGGAGGATCACGTGTCAGTCACAGGAGAAACCACACCCGCCCCATCCCTTCTGTCGCGCCTCCCGCGACCGGATTGGGTTTGGACGGCCATCGCGCTGATTTTTGCCGTGCTGTGGGCGATCAGCCCGCCGCAAGCCGGGGCCAGCGCCCTTTTTACCGTCAACGCGGTGGCGTCCGTCGCGCCGTTGTTCTTGGTGTCGGTCGGCCTCATCGCCGCCGCCGCGGGCAGCGGGGCCGATAACCTGATCGCCAAGGCGTTCACCGGCCGCACAGCCCCGATGATCGTGCTGGCCGCATTTGTGGGCGCGCTATCGCCGTTTTGCTCCTGCGGCGTCATCCCCCTGATCGCCGCGTTGCTGGCGTTGGGCGTTCCGCTGCCCGCCGTGATGGCGTTCTGGCTGGCGTCGCCGCTGATGGACCCGGCCATGTTCGTGCTGACCGGATCAATCCTGGGCTTCCCGTTCGCCATCGCCAAAACAATCGCCGCGATCACCGTGGGCCTGATGGGTGGCTTTGGCACCTATGCGCTCACCTCGGCCGGTTGGCTTAGCCAGCCGCTGCGCGACACGGCCGGCAATGGCGGCTGCGGCGGCGCGCGCATCCGCAATCCGAAGGCGGTCGTGTGGGCCTTCTGGCAAGAGCCGGAGCGGCGCGAGAAGGCGCTCAAGAGCCTGCGCACCAACGGCCTGTTCTTGGGCAAAATGCTGGTGCTCGCCTTCGTGCTTGAAAGCCTGATGGTCGCCTACATGCCGGCTGGCGCGGTTGGCCAGTGGCTCGGCGGCAACGGCATCGGCGCGATCTTCAGCGCTACCTTGATCGGCATTCCCGCCTATCTCAACGGCACCGCTGCCCTCCCGCTCGTCCGCGAGCTGGTCGCGCAGGGCATGTCGCCGGGCGCGGGCATGGCGTTCTTGATCGCCGGTGGCGTCACCTCCATCCCGGCGGCCATCGCCGTGTGGTCGGTCGCCCGCCCGCCGGTGTTCGCCGCCTATCTGGCGTTCGCCATCATCGGCGCACTCGTATCGGGCCTGTCGTGGCAGATCGCGCAAGCGTGGATCTGATCTTACGACCGCTCAGGGTCGGCCCGAGGTGGCTTAAGATCGGGCGACCTTGATAGCCTCACTTCATCTCCGGCGGGCCGCGTTTGGCGGGGCCCGCCGGTTTCGCTTTTTTGACAGCTCGCCGCCGACACCATCGCGTCCCGGATGCCGCGATGAGTTGGCGCGAGCTTTGGCAGAAAATACCCGCCCTGAATCGCAAAATGCAACCCTCGCGAAAATATTTTGAGCGGGGGTTGAGTATGTTCTTTAAATGTTCTAGCGTCTCGATTGGCAGGCACCTCAACGAATTGCAAGGCCTGGATGTCGTGGGCGCCGCTGTGAGTGTGGCCGTGCGGGCGTTTGAGAGCGCGCGGCACGTGAATGGTTTGTGGCGGTTGGTGTCTGGGTGGTTGGCGTCGGGGCAGTGGGGAGGTCACGATGGTTTCGCATGTCGCGACAGTGGCGTTTCAAGGGGTCGAGGCGGTCCCCATCGATGTTCAGGTGCAGATCGCCCCTGGCCATCCGACCTTTACGATCGTCGGTCTGCCTGACAAGGCGGTGGGTGAAAGCCGCGAGCGCGTGCGTGCGGCCTTGACCGCATCGGGGCTGGCAGTGCCGCCCAAGCGCATTACGGTCAATTTGGCGCCAGCGGACCTGCCCAAAGAAGGCAGTCACTATGATCTGCCGATTGCGCTGGGCCTGATGGCGGCCATTGGCGCGGTGCCCGGGGACGCGTTGTTGGGTTATTTGGCGCTCGGTGAGTTGGCGCTCGACGGCACCATCGCGCCGGTTGCCGGGGTGTTGCCGGCGGCTGTCGGGGCAAATGCCGCCGGCAAGGGCCTGATTTGTCCCGCTGACGGGGGCGGCGAGGCGGCTTGGGCAAGCCCGGAACTTGACATTGTCGCCGGCCGATCGCTCGTGCAGCTTGCTAACCATTTCAAGGGCACCCAAGTCATCCGCCGGCCGGAACCGCGCATTTTCGAGCCGACCGGTCCCATGGCGGACCTGCGCGACGTCAAGGGGCAAGAAACCGCCAAGCGCGCCTTGGAGGTCGCCGCGGCCGGCGGGCATCATCTGTTGATGTGTGGGCCGCCGGGCGCGGGCAAGTCGATGTTGGCGAGCCGGCTGCCGTCCATCCTGCCGCCGCTCACGCCCCGCGAGCTGTTGTCGGTGTCCATGATTGCCTCCATTGCGGGCCTCCTCGCCGATGGGCGGTTGTCGGACCGGCGACCGTTTCGAGCGCCTCACCATTCCGCGTCGATGGCCGCCATGGTCGGCGGCGGCTTGCGGGCGCGACCGGGCGAAGTGTCGCTCGCGCACCATGGCGTGTTGTTTCTCGATGAGCTGCCCGAGTTCGTGCCGCAAGTGCTCGATAGCTTGCGCCAACCCCTGGAGTCGGGCGAGGCGGTGATCGCGCGCGCCAATCACCGGGTGAGCTATCCGGCCCGCTTTCAGCTGGTCGCCGCGATGAACCCATGCCGGTGCGGACACGCCGGCGAGCCCGGTCACAGCTGTCGCAAGGGGGCCTTTTGCGCGGCTGATTATCAGGCGCGGGTCTCGGGGCCCTTGATGGACCGGATCGACCTGCGCATTGATCTACCGGCAGTGTCGGCGGCCGATCTCATCTTGCCGCCGCCACGTGAGGGGTCGGCCGAGGTGGCCGCGCGGGTGGCCCGTGCCCGCGCGCTGCAGGCCGATCGATACCAGCGACTGTGTCGCCCCGACGTTCTCACCAATGCGGAGGCCGGCCCCGCCTTGATTGAAGAGGTCGCCAAACCCGACAGCCATGGCCAAGCGCTGTTGCGCGACGCCGCCGAGGCCATGCGGCTGAC
>CALSBD010000401.1:0-3815 GCA_943373055.1 Rhizobium sp. Q54 | reverse complement strand
GGGCGCGCGGGTGCCCGCTGGAAGATGTGCCGAACCTTGAGACGCTGTCATTCCGCGTTGCGGATCAGATGGATTGGTGGTTGTGGCCGCAATACCGCCGGGACATGCCACCGGGAAAGCGGGCGTTTCCGGCGCTGATCTCAAAGTTTGTCGACCAACACGGCTATGGGCGGTCGGTGCATTGCACGTTTATTGCCCGCGACGGCGCGGGCAAGGCGCCGGTGCCGGTGCCGCGCTTTGCCAAGCTGACGGCCTGGGGGGTGTCGACTGAGGGCTTGTTTATCCCGGTGTCGACGGGCCCGTCGTTCGCCTCGCTGAATGCCTTAGTCGCGCCGGCCGATGTGCCGGCTTGCCCAGTGATCGTGACCGAAGGGATCGAAGATGCCGTCACGCTGGCGATCTCGGCGCCAGACTGTCGGGTGATCGCGGCCGGCTCGCTGTGGGGCGTGTGCTCGCTGCCGGATCTGCCAGAGGCGAGCGCGTGGATCCTGGCGCGGGACAATGATTGGCACGCGGGCGAGGCGCGCGAGCTGTTCGACGCGGCCGTTGAGCGGCTGAAAGGATCGGGCAAACCGGTGGAAGTCATCGCGAGCCCGGTGGGGAAAGACTTCAATGATCTGGCACAGGAGATGGGATCATGAGTGAGACGACTAACACGACGGCGGAAGAAAAGACGGTGATCGACGAGCTGAACCCGTGGGCTACGTTGTTCCAGCCGTGGGGTTCTGATGAAGATGATCTCATTGTAACATTGCGGGACGGCCTGACGGACTTTTACTTTTTGCCAGATTTTACGCTTGCGGATAATGATCAATTGGTCAAGTTCGTGCAGCGTGTGGCAAAAGCTGTTTTACCGCCAGTCGAAACGGTGTTTAGGCACGCGTGGGACCATGGTCTTATTGAAAGGCTAGAAGGCGTAACGGTGGAGGAATCTTGGGCTTCATTGAGCCACGCGGAAAAAATGGCGCTCGATCTGTGGCGGGCCATGATGGTGGCGGCGCTGCAAACCGCGCGGCATCATGTGGCCCTGCAGGAAGCGCGGGCGCAGACGGCGGTGGCGATGATGCGCAAGCCGGTGCCGGTGGAAGATACGATCTTCGAGCGGCATGGATCGGCATTTGAGCGCGACCCGGTGATGGTGGCGGCGCTCGAAGGGCGGATTGAGGGCAACGTCGTTTTAAACGACGGATCCGGGCATGTGTTTGGCGGGCACGCCGACTTTGATCCGGATGGGCGCGCATATGACGATGATCATGATGATCATGATGATGAAGCCGTGCCGCCACCCTCGCCTGTGTCCGATCAAGACCTGGTGGCGATCCCGCCCGAAGCGGTGCCGGCCGTGGAGCCGGACCCCGCGCCCGAGCTAAGGCGTGGCTACGATTATCAAGGTGAGCTTGAGGCTGTTTATGAATATGACGCGCGCGACGTCGCGCGCGATCAAACACTCGACGCAGCGCCATTGCCTAAAGGCACGCGCCGCAAGCGCTGACCTGATCTGACATCCTCAACCCTTTGACCGGCCGGCGCGCATCCCGCGCGCTGGCCGAACGGGCGAGCCATGGCCGACGACGACGACACAAAACCAAAGCTAACTGTGATCGACGGCGGCGAGCCGGGCGAAAAGCCGCGCAAAAAAGACACGAAAGCCGGCCGGATTGTGAGCGGCGTGGTGGCGGGCGCGCTGGAACGGATCGACCGGCGCGAGCGTGATCGGATCCCGGACCCGGCGCGCGGCGAAAAACGCGACAATGTGGCGCCAGGCAAATGGACGCCGGACGCCTATGGCATGCCGCCCGATTGCCCGGTCCAGCCGCTCGGCGTGGAAGGGCGGACATTTCACATGGTCGATGCGCTGGGCAAGCTGTTTTCGGTCGGCGGCGATCATGGGGCGTTTGGCCAAGAGGCGATCCGCCAGGCGTTCGCCGGCCGGATCAACTATGCCTATTGGGCCTTTCCGCAATGGTCGGCCGCGGGCGACGTCAACGGCATCAAGGCGACGCATGTGCAGGATGTGCTTTTTGATGCGTGCGCGCGCAAGGGGCTGTGGTCGCCGGCCGACAAGGTGCGCGGCCGTGGCGCCTGGGCGGAAGGGCCGCGCGAGGCGAGCCGGCTCGTCTATCACTGTGGCGACCACGTGTGGGTGGACCGCAAGAGCCATGAGACCGGGGCGCGCGGCGGATATTTCTATCCGCGCGACGAACCGTTGCCGTCGCCCTGGCCGCGGCCGGTGGAAGATGCCGACAACCCGGCCGGCGAGATTGTCCAGATGTTCCGCGCGTGGGACTGGGCGCGGCCGGATATTGATCCGCTGATCATGACCGGATGGGTCATGGCGGCCGTGGTGGCCGGCGCGCTGGAATGGCGGCCGTCGGTGTGGATCGTGTCGGACGCGGGCGCGGGCAAATCGACGCTGCAGCGCATGGTGCGCGAGGTGCTGAAAGGCCTGATCGTGGCGGCTGAAAACACCACGGCGGCGGGCCTTTATCAGCATTTGAAATTCGACGCGCGGCCGGTGTCGCTCGACGAGCTCGAATACGCGCCGAACCAGGCAAAGCGGATCGAAGATATTGTGAGCCTGGCGCGCATCGCGGCGTCGGGTGGTACCATGCGACGCGGTGGCGCGGACCATAGCGGGACGCAATTCACGTCGCAGTCGCTGTTTCTGTTCTCGTCGATCAACGTGCCACCCCTGCCCGCGCAGGATCTTTCGCGCATGGCCGTTTTGAGGCTCAAGCCGCTCGATGCCGGCCGGGCGCCGGTGCTGGCGCCGGCGATGATTGAGACGATCTTGCCGCGCCTCATGCGGCGGCTTGCCGATCGGTGGCGCGAGTTTCAGCCGTTGCTCGCCACCTATCGCAAGGGGTTTTTTGAGGCGGGGCACAGTCAGCGCAGCCAGGACACGCACGGCGTTTTCCTGGCGCTGGCCCATCTGGCGCTCGGCGACGAGGGGATGGAAGCGGCCGGCTATCGCGTGGACGATCCGCGCGGCTTTGCCGAGATCATCGGCCATGAGGCCAAGCCCAAACCCAACTGGCGCCAAGCGATCGACCATTTGCTGTCGCGGCCGATCGAGGCGTTTCGCTCAGGCACGAGAAAGACCGTGGGCCAGGTGCTTTACGAGCTGCATCATGCCCAAGAGGGCATGACGGAAGCCACGGCCAGCGAGCTCTTGGGCGCGGCGGGGCTTGGCCTGCGGCTCGTGAACGACGGGAATTTGGCCGATGGATGGTGGCTGGCGGTGCCGGCCAATGGCTTGGTGACGGATCTATTCAGGGGCTCAATCTGGGAAGCGGGGCCGACGGGCGCGGCGGGCTTTACCGAGGCGCTGCGACAGGGGCCGGCCGACGTGATCTCGAGCGACAAGGCGATCAACCGCGTGCGGGTGGCTGGATCCCAGGTGCGATGCACGATGGTGCGGTGGCTGCGGCTGGATCAGATGGAATAGCGGTGCGCTTTTGAGCTCGCATTGCCTCTTTCCGCGCCCACACCCGCACCCAAAGGGAGGGGAAGCGGACCTCGCGCCGCGTCACGGCTGCCGCATGCTGCGCGGCGTCAGCCGTGCCACGGCACTCGGACACTTGACCGGGCGAGGCCTTCTGTAGCGTGGCGGTGTCGGCATGGGCTGCGGGTGCGGGGGCGGTGTCTCAGGGGTGTCTCAAAGGTGTCTCAGGTTAAGTGATTGATCTTTAAGGGATAATCGCAAAGTGAGACACCAAGACACTGAGACACCGCCCCCTTCATATGTGCGCACGCGCGCGCGCATACGCGGGAGAGAAAATGGTGTCTCAGTGTCTCACTTTCCTAATTCTCTA
>CALSBD010000400.1:0-3819 GCA_943373055.1 Rhizobium sp. Q54 | reverse complement strand
CTTTGGTGCCCATGAAAAAGCCGGCCACAAGGCCGGCTTTTCCCTCATGCGAGACGGCTATGAACTGATCAAGCCTTGGCTTCGGTCGCCAGCGCTTCCTTGAGGCCGGCCGGCGCCGCGCAGGTGAGGATCGTGAAGTCGCGGTCCTGAATGACCGGCTTGACACCCTCAGGCAACTTGACGGCCGAAACGTGCAGGCTGTCGCCGATGTCGAGGCCGGAAACATCGCACTCGATCGCCTCGGGGATCGCCTCGGCTGGGCAGTAGCACTCGATCTCGTGGCGGACGTAGTTGATCACGCCGCCCTTCTTGAGACCGGCGGACTTGGCTTCACCGGTCACGTGAACCGGGATCCAAACGGTGATGATGGCGTCCTTGCCCACGCGCAGGAAATCGACGTGGATGAGGAAGTCGCGCACCGGATCGGTGGCGTAGTCCTTCGGAATGACGAGGTGCTTCTCGCCATCGACATCAAGGGTCGCGACCGTGGTCAGGAAGCCGCCCTTGTGCAGGCGCAGCGTGGTTTCCTTGGTCGGGATCGCAATCGACAGGGGGGCTTGCTTGTCGCCGTAGATCACGGCGGGAATCATGCCTTCACGACGCAGTGCCCGCGCGGACCCCTTTCCCGCGCGATCCCGCTTCGTGGCCTTCAGCTCATACGTCTGGCGGCTCATGATGGGATTTCCTTCTTCACAGGGCGCCGCCGGGGCGGTCGCCAAACACAAATGACCGGGCTCGACGATTGATCGAACCCGGCTGGATGAGCGAAGCCACGTGGGATGTGCCGCAAGTGCATCATCAAGCGCTAAGCCTCGACCGTCACGGTGCCTCCAGGGGGGTCCGGCAACGGTGGCGGGGCGATAGCACAGGAACGCGTGGGGGAAAAGCCCACGCGCGGAATTTCGCGCGCGGATGAGCCAATCAGCGGCCGTCGCGGCAGTCGATCAGCTTATTGACCACGGCATTGGTGCCCTTGAGCGAGAAGGTTTGCGTGTGGCCCTTGCCGTCCACCGGATAGCCGAAATGAATGGTGCTGGCATTGGGGATGGAATCTGAGAACAAGCCGGGTTCGCTGTTGCTTTCGGTGATCATCATCCACTCAAAGCCGTTGTGATCGGGAACCAAGGCGCCTTCGAGACTGCTGGCGGACGACTTGTCCTTGTCAAACCACACCGACAAGGGCGCGACATTGCCCATGGCAGCCGAGCCAAGGCCCGAAAAACCGAATGACGTGTCATTGTTGGTGATCGCGATCCGCAGCCCGGTCTCACTATCGGTGATGATCCACGCGGCGCAGTGGTCGAACCGCTTGCCGCCGGCATCCTTGGTGATGCGGGCGATCTCCCAGCCACCCACCTTGCCATAAGTCTTCGCAAACCCACCACCGGGAGCCGCCGCGGCAGGGCTGGCGGCCGGAGCACGGATGGGCTTGGTCGGCGCGGCGGTTGCGTTGCCTGCCGCGTTACGGCAATCGATCAGCTTGTCGACAACGCTGTTCGTGCCCTCCAGCGAGAAGCTGGCGACCCGGTTCTTGCCCTGCGCATTGAACCCAAAGCTGATCCGGGTGGCATTGGGAATAGAGTCGTCCAGAACGCCGGGCTGATCATTGCTTTCGCTGATCATCATCCAATCCCAGTCGTTGTAATCCTTTTCCTTCTTGCCCTGGAAACTCAGCGCCGAGGCGCGGTCATTGTCGAACCAGACGCTGAGCGGCGCGCTCCGACCCAAATGTTCATATCCAGCGGCAATGAACCCGAAAGCTGAACTCGTGTTGGACAACGTCAAACGAAGACCGGTGATGACCCCGTCATTCCCGGTGATCAGCTTCGAGGCCTCACAGACGCCTTTGCCTTGGCGCAGGATGTTCCAATCGCCAACTGTCGCATAGGGTTCCACCCCGCCCGCATTGCCCCCGGTCGAGGGCTGGTTGACCGGCTTGAAGCGCGGCGGGTTGGCGCCCGTGTTGGGCTGGTTGCCGCCGCCACCACCGGCGACCACGGCGTCACCGGAAAGCCGGCGCTCGACGCACTCCTCGACCTTTTGGATCGCGGCGGAGGTGCCCGACAGCTCATAATCCATGGACGCTTTGCCGACCTCGAAGATGACCTGCTGGCCATTCATCAGCGCGTCGCGCTCGCCCAGGTTCAGCCATAGGAAGGTCCATTTGCCATCCGATACGCCCGCGGTCCCCGAAACATTGCCATCCAGCTCCATGCTGCCGACAAACTCGCCGCGTTTTGCGCTGTAGGGGATACCCACTTGCCACTGCTCGCTACCATAGCCAATGCGCAGCTCGCTGCCGCCTTGGTCCTTGATGGTGGCGCAATAGGCTGGGCGCCCGTTAACAGCGCCAACAACCACCTTCCATCCGCGCACGGACGCAAAGTAAGTGCTCTCCTGTGCGCCCCTGACATTGGCGATGTTGACGATGTCTTGGGCAAAGGCGCTGGGTCCGACCGCCATGGTGGCGGCCAGAAGCGCGAACGAGGCAAGCAAGGCCTTCAGCATCGTCATGGGAAGCTCCAGGAGGGTCGGGATGGGGATCGCGAGGGGGCGGTGGCGGATGTGTTAAGAATTGTTAAGTGAATGACGCATGAATTTTTAAGGAGGACTAGCCGCTCATGGTCGAATTCGGCCGACTAGGTGTTTTCCTGAGGATCAATTTATCTTTTTAATTTGTCCGCACTCCAGCACCGACAACTAAAAATTTTATGCGAAAATCTAGATTTGATTGCGCTCGATATGAAGTATGGAGTGTGCAAGTCCGCACGCTCGGTCCCGGGTGGTGTCTCAAGATGTCTTGATAACCGGCCAAAGTCGCGACTTGGTGTCCAACGAAACGCGGCATGGTCACGGTCGAGATTTGAAGTCTTGGCGGTCAAATATTCATCCATGATCGTCTGTTTCGCATTTCGGCTTCTCTATTGATGCTGCGTTTTCGCATTCAAGTGCTGGATGCGCCCCGTCAAGGATAGGTGACAGGGTACGGATACACTCCACACGCGCTTGAGAAGTCGCGATTTTTTGGGTTAGCCGTTACTTTACATCTATTTAGTGCTTTTTACGTTCGCCGCGATCAATGCGCGTAGCTTTCGCCAGACTGATTGGCTAGACCTCGCGACGTTGTGCGCGACCCGCGCCACGCCGCCGAGGCGGCGATCTTGGTCGATGAAAAGGATGTCGTGCTCGAAAAATTCGATCGTTTTCACGGCGTAGGTGCGGGTGACGAAATCGCGATAGGTCGCGGCCCATTCGGCGGAGGTGGCGAGTTGAAGCTTGCCGTTGAACAGCGCGAAGGGCACGAGCGTGCCACGTTGATGGAGATAGCGGGCGAGACCCGCCGTCACGCCGCTCCAGTGGACCTTATAGAGATCGTCGAGAATTGCGATGCCGCCGGGGTGCAGCGCGCGTTCGGCAATAAGGAGATCATTATGAGTGGTCTGGCGGGTATGGCCGCCATCGATCGAGATCAAGCGCGTGCCCACCAAGGTGTCGACCAGTTGGTCCGCGATTGCGTTGCTATCGCCGCGAATTAATTTGACATCGGCGTTAGGAGCATAAGTCTTGACAGCCTTGAGGACAGCCGCACGGTTGCCATGGCCTGAATTGTCGACATTGAGATGTTGATGTTCGAACACGTCAATCCCGTACACACGTTCGCCCGCTCTGGCGCTTAAGCATAGAACGACGAACAGCCGGCCGTAGTGAAGGCCGATCTCGGCGATCGGCCCGGTGACGCCGATCTCAGACTGGAACGACATGGTGTCACGTATGACAAGCGCGGTGGTGGGGTCGAGCCAACCGCGGATACTCCCCATC
>CALSBD010000399.1:0-3823 GCA_943373055.1 Rhizobium sp. Q54 | reverse complement strand
GCACACGATGGTCATGCCCGGCAGCGTGAAGCCCTGCTCGGGCCCAACCACGTGCACGATACCCTGGCGCTTATCGCGCTCGTGATAATACTCCACGCCGAATTCAGCCGCGTTGCGGGCGAGCGTGTCGACTTGGAGGGCTGATTCCGCATCGTCGATGCCCTGGCTGCGGTCGGTGGTCGGCACGTTGTGATCGACGACGGCAAGCGTCTTTTGCGGCTGACGCACTTTACGGCCGGCGACGCGCAAGCCCTCGAACGCCTGCGGGCTTGTCACTTCATGGACGAGATGGCGGTCGATATAGAGGAGGCAGGTGCCATCGGGCTGCTGATCGACCACGTGGTCGTCCCAAATCTTGTCGTAAAGGGTTTTCGGCGCCATCGATACGGTCTCCCCGGCCACGCCCATCCCGATCGGGCGCGCAGTTGACGAATTCGGTCGCCGTCATAGCGCAAAACCAGCGTGCGTCAAAAGCCCTTAGCGCATGTCGGCGGCAAGCGCCGCCTGACCAAACTTCGGGCATCGGTTTTGACGATGATTTGCTTATCGTTCGACACCGCTTTCACCGGCGCCGAGCAGTGATAATGTGACATCGAACGGAGGATGTCCGCATGACCGTGATCTTCCAAACAGAGGTGCCCCCGAATGGGCGCGTTGAGCTGCCCGAGGATGTGCGCCAGCGCCTGGCGCTCGTGCCTGGAAGCCGGGTCGATTTCGTTATGCTGCGCGACGGTCAATGCTTGGTCCGGGCCGTCACGCGTTCACTGAACGACTTCCTAGATCGCCCATCTGAGCCTCGGGCCTATCGTTCGCTGAAAGAGATCGAAGACGGGATCGGCCAGGCGGCCGCCGAAGGCGAAACCGATCAGGGTAGTGACCCTGCATGATCGCGATCGATAGCAACGTCTTGATCAGATTGATCACCAAGGTCGATCCCGATCAAGCTCGGCGAGCGCGTGACCTTCTTTCTGGCGAGGCCGGCATCCACGGCAATTTCCTGACGACAACGACCGTCGTCGAAACAGTCTGGGCCCTGCGTCGTTCCTACAAGTTCTCGAAGACCGAAATCCTTACTATTCTCGACGAGATGCTTACGAACGTGGCATTTGTCTGGGAAAGACTAGACGCGATCACGATAGCCGTTGAAGATTTTAGGAATGGCTCCGCCGACTTCTCCGACTATGTCATCGCTGCCATCGCCGACCTTGCTGGTGCCAAGCCCGCCTACACCTTCGACAAGATTGCGGTCGCGTCCGGCCGCTTCGTAGAAATTCCCGCATAAAGAGGACCGCCCATGTCGTTCAAGATGTCCCGTGCCGCTTATGCCGATATGTTTGGTCCGACCGTGGGTGACCGCGTCCGGCTAGCTGACACCGAGTTGTTGGTGACGGTCGAAAAGGACTTCACGCTTTATGGCGAGGAGGTGAAGTTTGGCGGCGGCAAGGTGATCCGCGACGGCATGGGGCAAAGCCAGCGCACGCGGGCCGAGGGCGCGGTCGACACCGTGATCACCAACGCGCTGATCATCGACCACTCCGGCATTGTGAAGGCCGACATCGGCATCAAGGACGGTCGAATCGTCGGCATCGGCAAGGCGGGCAATCCGGACGTGCAGCCGGGTGTGACGATCATTGTCGGGCCGGGCACCGAGGCGATTGCCGGCGAGGGCAAGATCGTCACCGCCGGCGGACTTGATATGCACATTCACTTTATTTGCCCGCAGCAGATCGAGGAGGCGCTGATGTCGGGCGTCACCACGATGCTGGGCGGCGGCACAGGGCCGGCGACGGGCACCAACGCCACCACGTGCACGCCGGGCCCCTGGCACATCGCGCGCATGCTCGAAGCCGCAGAAGCCTTCCCGATGAACCTCGCGTTTGCCGGCAAGGGCAATGCCGCGCTGCCGGCGGGCCTTGTCGAACAGATCGAAGCGGGTGCTTGCGCGCTTAAGCTTCACGAGGACTGGGGCACGACGCCGGCGACAATCGACAACTGCCTGTCCGTCGCCGACGAGCACGATATCCAGGTGATGATCCACACCGACACGCTCAATGAATCGGGCTTTGTCGAAAACACCGTCGCAGCCTTCAAGGGCCGCACCATCCACGCCTTCCACACCGAAGGCGCGGGCGGCGGCCACGCGCCGGACATCATGAAGGTGGCAGGGCTGCCGAACGTGATCCCGTCGTCGACCAATCCGACCCGGCCCTACACCGTCAACACGCTCGATGAACACCTCGACATGCTGATGGTGTGCCACCATCTCGACCCGTCGATCCCCGAGGACGTTGCTTTCGCCGAGAGCCGTATCCGGCGCGAGACGATCGCGGCGGAGGACATCCTCCACGACATGGGCGCGCTTTCGATCATTTCCTCGGACAGCCAGGCCATGGGCCGCGTCGGCGAGGTGATCACCCGTACCTTCCAGACCGCGCACAAAATGCGCGTGCAGCGCGGACCCTTGGCGGAAGACGTCGGCACCGGGGCGGATAACTTCCGCGTCAAGCGCTACATCGCCAAGGTGACCATCAACCCGGCGATCGCCCATGGCCTCTCCAAGCACGTCGGCTCGGTGGAAGTGGGCAAGTTCGCCGATCTCGTGATCTGGTCGCCCGCCTTCTTCGGCGTGAAGCCGGACATGGTCTTGAAGATGGGCACCATCGCGGCGGCCTTGATGGGTGACCCGAATGCCTCGATCCCCACGCCGCAGCCCGTGCACTCGCGCTTCATGTTCGGTGGCTACGGCAAGGCGATGACGCACTCGGCGATCACGTTTGTCTCCAAGACCGCGTATGAATCTGGCATCGCGCACAAGCTCGGCTTGGAGAAGCATGTTCTACCGGTGGAAAACACCCGCTCGGGCATCGGCAAGGCGTCCATGATCCACAACAGCGCCACGCCGGTGATCGAAATCCACCCCGAAACCTACGAAGTGCGCGCCGACGGGGAGCTGTTGACATGCGAGCCCGCCAAGGTGCTGCCGATGGCACAGCGGTATTTCTTGTTTTGAGGGGACGGCATGGCTGCGCTTCAACAGACGGGCGCAACATACGAGGCCGATTTCGTTGAGTGGACGCGCGACCAAGCCCGCTTGTTGCGCTCGGGCGACATCGACCGACTCGACTTCGAGAACCTAGCCGAGGAGATCGAAAGTCTTGGCCGCATGGACCGGCGCGCGCTCGAAAGCAATCTGACCGTCGTCCTCGTTCACCTTCTCAAATGGTCCCACCAGCCCGAGAAACGAAAAGCCGGCTGGCGTGCGTCCCTCATTGAGCACCGCGCC
Organism: Rhizobium sp. Q54; assembly: GCA_943373055.1. GTDB lineage: Bacteria > Pseudomonadota > Alphaproteobacteria > Rhizobiales > Ancalomicrobiaceae > CALSBD01. The sequence goes on along the minus strand of CALSBD010000399.1, from coordinate 540 downwards.
CGCATGGCTCGCCTGATCGCCGACAGCCCAAGCTTAGCGGCACACCCCGCACGTTCTTTGGACGCGCTCTACCCCGTCGCCCGCGCGAAGGCCGCGGCGGAAATGCGGGTATCGGAGAGCCGCCTGCCCGCGATCTGCCCCTTCGCGATCGGGGATCTGCTGGCGGATGGGTGGTGGCTGCAGTAAGGCGACCGTTTTGAGGGCAAAGGATGTTGTCGCCAACGACAGGTCAACCCGTGACGTGCGTTCGTCCGTAGCCATGGGTTCACCAGAGATGTATTATGATGATTGGTACTTTGGAGCGTCTCATGGCGGTCGTCCCGTCTCACCGAACTCAGCCCAACTTCGATCGCCGACGGCTTTCGAAGAAGTCCGCCACGTTGCCGAAGGATGGGCGCCGTGGATTGGATACTCAGACTGAGTCATTTCGTGAGGAAGCCCGTCGGCAGTCTCGTGTTACCGCACAGGCAGGGTCAGAAGGCGATGATCAGGCTTTTGTAGACTCTATATCTGAGTGGCCTGACGGATGAAACGTGGCGA
>CALSBD010000398.1:0-3825 GCA_943373055.1 Rhizobium sp. Q54 | reverse complement strand
ATGAATACCGGCCGCTTCTGGCGAAGATGCGCGTTCAGATGTGGGCGGAGTTCGAGCGCTCGGTGAAGGGCGGCTCGGCGTTCGGGCGTCTGGCCGGCACGGTGACGAGCCGCCAGGAGCGCAAGACCCGCACGGGCAACAAGATGGGCATCTTGCGGCTGTCCGATCCGACCGGCCAATACGAGGCGGTTCTGTTCTCCGAAGGCTTGAGCCTTTATCGCGACCTGTTGGAGCCGGGGAATTCCGTCGTGCTCTACGCCTCAGCCGAGGAGCGCGCCGAGGGCGTAAATGTGCGCATCGAGAAGGTCGAGCCCTTGGAAAAGCTCGCCGCCAATGAGCGCGCGTCGCTTCGCGTGTTCCTGCGCGACGAAAAGCCACTCGATAGCCTCAAACGACATCTTGAGCCGCGCGGCGAAGGCGATGTCAGCGTGGTGCTCATCCAAGGCAACGGCGCGCGCGAGATCGAGATCCAGCTCAAGGGTCGCTACAAGGTCTCGCCCGCCATCGCCAATGCGATCAAGGCGGTGCCGGGCGTGGTGCAGGTGCAGCTGAGCTAACGCGGCCTGGCCGGTCGCGCCGACGCCTGGCCATGTTCACATTAGTCCACTGGCGCGGGCGAGCGCGCCGGCGGCCGTGCCGACAAACACCGCGGTCACCGCGCTGCCGGTGCGCGCGGCAACCGCGACGCCCACGGCGACTGCCACCCATCCCGCCGGTCCGGCCTTGAGTGTGGCCGGCACCACCAGGGCGACCAAAACCGACGACGCCACCGACCGCAAGAACGCGTCGAAGCGGGGCGTGAGCCGCACGAATCGCATGGCAACCGCGCCGCCGACCCGGGTGAGATAAGCGGTGAAGCCGAGAAGCACGATGACCAAAGCCGTGAAGACGTCCGCGTTCATGGCGCCGCCGCCTCTGGCGGGCGCCCGGTCGATTGCCATGCACCGACGATCCCGCCCGCCACCGCGCCGGCGATCACATGCCAACCCAGCGGCAAAACATACGAGCCCGCGACCGCAACCGCTGCCGCTACTCCCCATGGCCACAGGTCAATGCGGCCGCGCCATTGGCCAATCGCCACCGCGGCGAAGTAGACCACCATCAACAAATCAAGCCCGAACCGCTTCAAGTCGCCGATCTCACGGCCAAGCTCCACCCCGATCCAGGTGCTGATCACCCAAATCACCCACAAGATCGCACCCGACCCCACCATATAGGCGGGAATATGCGTCACGTGACGGCCTTGCGCGCTGTTGAGCGAGGCCCAGCTGGCATCGGTGAGGAAGTAAAATGACGTCAGCAATGTGCCCGTCGAAACACCGGTTAGCCGCGGGGCGAGTGTGGCGCCCAACAGAATGTGGCGCGCGTTGACCGCCAGCGTGATCAAGACGAGCGTCACCACCGGCAAGGGCTCGCGCCAAATCTCCAACGCGGCGAACTGTGATGCGCCGGCGAAGAGGAGCGCGCTCTTGAATACCGCCACCCACGGCGCCAGCCCCGTCTCAATGGCCGCCGCGCCATAGGCGATGCCGAACGGCACCACAAACAGCGCCACCGGCGCCATATGCCGGATGCCGTCGCCAAACGCCTGTCGCCATGCGGCCATGGTGGTCCTCCCGCACCCTGCTTAGCGGTCAGGCGCAGGTAAACCAATGCGCCCCTCACATGGCGGCCATGAGGAACCAGGTGGTTACGCTTTGACTGATCAAAAATAAGGTCTTGCGTAACGGAAAGTGAGTTCTTGTGCCCGCCAAAGATCTGCAATAAAACGAAAATAAGAAGGGCGGGAGGACATTCATATGCATCGTCGAGATTTTTTGCGTGGTGTTGCTGCGTTAGGGTTGGGCTCTATTCTTCCATCCGAGGCTTTCGCAGCCCCGGCTTTCCGCGTCATACGGCGGTTTCGCGTGCCTACTGTCAACGCCAATACGCGGAAATTGCACATTTCTGCGCGACCGGCCGGTGGTTTTGCTGCTCTTTTCGAGAGCGATGGGCCGACCACATACGAGCCGAGCTACGCGCGCCTCTACGATGCCAACTTGCGGCCCATAGGGCTCAACCGCGAGCTCGCAATCAACACGTACAGCGGCAGCACCGCGGGGACCATCATCGCCAACCCTGATGGCACGAGCCAGATCTTTTGGTTCGGTTGGCGCAAAAATGACAGTGCGGGCGACCTATGGTGGATGTCCCGTCTGTCGAGCACAGGCACTCTGCTTGGGGCGCCGGTTCGCATCGGTCAGGGTTGGCAGGGCGAACATCATTTCGCCGTCAGGCTGAAGAACGGGAACTTTATGAGCGCCTGGCGCGGCCAAGGCAGCGGTCGCAACAACGGCAAGGTGGTGACGCCAACAGGCGCGACGGTTGCCCAGAACCTGGGGCGCATGAGCGCGGGCCCCATCGACGCGCTGGCGGCCTTGCCAAATGGCGGGGCGGTTTCAGCGTCGTACGGCGCCGATCTGAAGGTGAGCTTTCAGATCCTCTCATCAACCGCGCAGCCCGTTGGACGTCCCATCACGATGCCATCCGTCTATGTTTTCGGCGGCGTGACGGTTGCCTCGCATCCTTTGGGGTTTGTCGGTGTTTGGAAGAATGCCGACGCTCAGGGCAAGAACCCGTTCCTCGATGGCGCGCTGTTCTCAACCACGGGCCGCCTGCTGGCCCGGTTCCAGCCTCAACCGCTTCGGCCCGGTCTCAACGAGGACGTTTATTCTAAATTCTACCCGGTCGTAGTCTCGCACGGGTCAAATATCATTGTGGCCTGTAATACCCGCTATCTGAGCACAGATCGCACCAAGATGTATTATCAGGTTGCCGGTTTCCGCTTTAACACGGCGGGCCGCCGCGTGTCCGACCGTGTGGTTCTTTACAGCGCGACGCGCACGACGGAGCTTTATGACTTGCTCAACCGGCCGCGTGCTTTGACCGTGCTGAAGACAGGACAATTTCTTTTGTCCCTCGACACCGGCGTCGAGTACGGCCAGCAAGACGCGACGGCGATTCAATTCGCTTACGCGTGACGCGTTTAGCGGGGCGGCGATCCCAAAATCGCCGTTCGGTCACTTCCGCCGCGCGGGGGGCTCGACTAGGATCGCGGCGCCCACCGGAACGCCGCGATGCACCATCCCACCCCCCGTTTATCCCCTGTCCTGTGGGCGGGCCTGTTGGCCGCGTTCGCGATGGCTATCGTGGGGCCAATTTTTGGGCTTTATCGTTATGCGGACGGCTCGATCTTCACCTACGGCGTGGCCGCGGGCGAGGGGTGGGCCTTCCACTTCCGCAACATCGCCCACCGCGCCATCATTTATGGCCTCGCGCAAATGCCGGCCGAGGCGGTCGGTCGGCTCACCGGCAGCCTGTCGGCCGCGACGCTGACCTATGGCCTGTTGTTCTTCGCGTTGCCCTTGGTGTCGCTTGCGCTCACCGCGGTGCTCGATCGCACGCCGGGGCGGATCGTGACGGCCGGCGCCTCAGTGTCAACGATCGTCGTGCTGCCGCTGGTTTTCGGCTTTCCCACTGAGATGTGGGCGAGCCATGCGATTGTATGGCCCGTGATGGCGCTCGCCACCCGGCGGCTCTCGCCGCTGCCTTTGATCCTGGGTCAGACGCTCTTGTGCCTCACCCATGAGGCCGGCGTCATCTTTGCCGGGCTGGTGGTCGTGGCCGGCCTAGTGGTGGCACCGACGCTCAAACGGGCGGCGGGCCTGGCTGTGAGCTTCGCGATCGGCCTCCTGGTGTGGTTTGCGGTCCGCTCGGCTGTCACGCCCGATCCGTATTTGGCTGAAGTGCTCACCCGCAACGCCTGGAATTTGTTTGAGATCAACC
>CALSBD010000397.1:0-3837 GCA_943373055.1 Rhizobium sp. Q54 | reverse complement strand
GAACGGTCATGGAGACCATCTCGGTGCCCGCGGGAATTTCCGCCTCGGGCTCGGGCTCGGTGCGCGGCGCGGCATAAACCGGTGCGGGCGCCGGAGCCGCGGCGGGCGCGGCAGGGGCGGCGGCGGGCGCCGCGTTGAGTGCCTCACCCTCGGCGGCGATCACGGCAATCACCGTGTTCACCTTCACGTTCTCGGTGCCGGCCGGCACGATGATCTTGGCGAGCCGGCCTTCATCGACCGCCTCCACTTCCATCGTGGCCTTGTCAGTCTCGATCTCGGCGAGGATGTCGCCGGACTTGATCATATCGCCTTCGGCTTTCAGCCACTTGGCGAGTTTGCCCTCCTCCATGGTGGGGGAAAGGGCGGGCATCAAAATGTCAGTTGCCATCGGTTCAATCTCCCCGCCCGGTCACTTCACGATGTCGGTCCAGAGCTCGGACACATCCGGCTCCGGATCGGTTTGAGCGAACTCGGCCGCTTCCTGCACGATGGCGCGCACCTCGGCATCGATCTTCTTGAGGTCGTCCTCGGTGGCGAACTTCTCTTCCAAGAGGCGCGAGCGGACCTGTTCGATCGGGTCGTGCTCGTTGCGCATCTTTTGCACCTCGTCCTTGGTGCGATACTTCGCAGGGTCGGACATGGAGTGTCCGCGATAGCGATAGGTCATCATTTCCAGGATGTAGGGGCCGTGGCCGTCTCGCGCATGGGCAACCGCGCGCTCGCCGGCTTCCTTCACCGCGCGCACGTCCATGCCATCGACCTGCTCGCCGGGGATGTTGAACGAGATGCCGCGCTTGGAAAAATCGGTCTGCGCCGAGGCGCGGTTCACCGCCGTGCCCATGGCGTAGCGGTTGTTCTCGATGATGTAGATGACCGGCAGCTTCCAAAGTGCCGCCATGTTGAAGCTCTCATAGACCTGGCCCTGGTTGGCCGCGCCATCGCCGAAGTAGGTGAGCGACACATTGCCGTTCTTGCGATAGCGATTGGCGAAGGCGAGGCCGGTGCCGAGCGACACCTGGGCGCCCACGATGCCGTGGCCGCCGTAGAAGTGCTTTTCCATGCTGAACATGTGCATGGAGCCGCCCTTGCCCTTGGAATAGCCGCCTCGCCGACCGGTCAGCTCGGCCATCACGCCTTTGGAGTCCATGCCGCACGCCAGCATGTGACCATGGTCGCGATAGCCGGTGATCACCTGGTCGCCGGGCTTCAGGCACATCTGCATGCCCACGACGACGGCTTCCTGGCCGATATAGAGGTGGCAGAAGCCGCCGATGAGGCCCATGCCATACATCTGGCCGGCCTTTTCCTCGAACCGACGGATGAGGAGCATCTCGCGGTAGGCCCACATCTCCTGCTCGCGCGTTAAAATGGGCGCGGGGGCCGGAGCCTTGGTTTTCGACGCAGTCTTCCCGGACGCGGCCGATTTGGCAGCCATCGCGTAACCCTCCCGATCCTCGTTTCCACGCTCTTCACTGGAGCTTGGCGACTAAGGCAACCTAGTCGAAGCGGCCTGTCAATCCAAGGGTCAACACGGGGGTCGGATATCCTGCGTAAGGAATTGAGCTTGCATGAAAAAAAGATTATGAACTGAAATTTGGTTCATTTGCTAGATTGAACAAAAATCAAGTTCATTCCTTAATGCTGCGATGCGGTGCGCATCACCACCACGTCGTTCGCGGATGCGAAGCCCAACAGCGCACGGGCGCGCTCGTCGAGCATGTCGCGTTCAACGCTGGCCGCGCGCAGGAGCCGCACCTTCTTTTCCATCTGCTCGCGCACCTCGGTAACGGCGGCAAGCTCGGTCTTGAGGTCGGCGACACGGGCGTCGATGGCTGCGCGTGCGAGCACGCCGCTGGAGCCGTGATAGGCGTGAACGGCGAAATAAGCCGTCGCGGCCAAGCAGACGGCCGGCAAAATCAGCGGTCTGAGCTTTGATTGACGGCGCTGTCGAGTGGCCATGAACGCGGGTTTCCAACAGGGCGTTAAGCGGACGTGATTCCCGACCTCACGTTAGACAACGGAGGGTTAATGAACCGTCGCAGCGCATGGTTAACCCAAATTTGAAGTGGTTGAGGGCGGGATGCCACCCTCCCCCGTGCCGAGCGCCACACCTTTGAAGGGGTTTGTGACGGATGGCGCGAGATCGACGGTCACTTTCGCTTCAGTCCGGCGTTGCCCTGCTTCACAACGCCGGCCAAACAGGTCATGTTTGACATAACACATAAAGCGGTGGTCGCGCCGCCACCCCGCATCGATGGATCGCGCGTTCGAGCGCCATCGGCGTTGCCCACGAGGCCGTTGGCGTTGGAGCCTTTTTTCATGGTGATCACGTCGTTTGCACTGTTGGTCCGCCGGCTGCGGATGGGCGTTTCCGTTTTGGCCTTGGTGGGCGTGGTGGGCTTAGCCACCCTCGCGCCCGCCGCGGCCACGACGCCCGCGCCCTCGGCGCAAAACGATGCCACCGCTATCTTCGACTTTGATTATCCCACCTCGTTCGCGGGTAACTATCTGGCAGCCCGGCAGGCGCATCTGTTGCGCGATCTTGAGGCGGCGGCGGAGTTTTATTCCGAGGCGCTGCGCGACGATCCCGACAATCTGGAACTCAAGGAGCGCGCGTTCACGTTCCTGGTCGGTACCGGACAGGTCGACGACGCGGTGCCGCTCGCCGAAGAAATCGTTGAGGCGGAAAAGAGTGCCCGGCTTGCTCGCCTCACCTTAGCGATGGACGCGTTGCGGCGCGGCCAGTTCACCCGCGCTCGCACACAGTTGCGCGCCGGTGCCCAAGGCCCCCTCGCCGACCTGTCGACCGCCATCCTGACCGCTTGGACCTTCATGGGCCAAAAGCGCACCGATGAAGCGGTCAAGACAATCGACGCGCTGACCGGACCGGAATGGTACGGCGTCTTTAAAAACTTCCACGCGGGGCTGATTCTCGATGCCAGCGGCCGGCGCAAGGAAGCGGTCGAGCGGTTCGCCGCCGCCTACAAGCTCGATCCCACGGGCGTGCGGCTGGTCGACGCCTACGCGCGCTCGCTGATGCGCAATGGGCGCCAGGCGGAGGCGATCGAAACGCTGATGGCGTTCAATCGCAGCGTGCCTGATCATCCGCTGATCCAGGCCTCGCTCACACAAGCGCGCGCGGGCGCCAAAATGGACCCCTTACTCTCCACGTCCCGGGAGGGGGCCGGCGAGTTCCTCTACGGGCTCGGCGCAGCCATCGGTCGCGAGGGCGCGGAAGATATCGGCGCAGTGTATCTCCACCTCGCCCGCCATGTCGACGAAAACGCCGAGCTGCCGCTGTTGTCGCTGTCAACGCTCAACGGCCAGCTCAAGCGCTACGAGGCGGCGATTGATTACCTCTCGGCGATCGAAGAAACCTCGCCGTTGAAGCCGATGGCCGAGATCCAAGTCGGCCGCTACTTCAACCTCCTTGAAAAGTTTGACGAGGCGCGCGCGCACCTGACCGCAATTGTCGACAAGAACCCCAAGGACGTCGACGCCCTGATGGCGCTGGGCGAGGTCAACCGCGGCAACAAGAAGTTCGCTGAAGCGGCCGAAGTCTATAGCCGGGCGATTGATGCCATTGGCACGCCGACGGCGGCGGACTGGGCGCTGTTTTACTATCGCGGTATCTCCTACGAGCGCACCAAACAATGGCCGAAAGCCGAAGCGGACTTCAAGAAGGCGCTTCAGCTCAATCCCGACGAGCCGCACGTGCTCAATTATTTGGGCTATTCTTGGATCGATATGGGCATCAATCTCGATGAGGGCTTGAAGCTGGTGCGCAAGGCCGTCGACCTGCGGCCTGACGATGGCTATATCGTCGATAGCTTGGGC
>CALSBD010000396.1:0-3856 GCA_943373055.1 Rhizobium sp. Q54 | reverse complement strand
TGGATCGGTATCTGATTCCAGAGCCACGCGTGGCTCTTGCCGGTGCGGTGCGCGATCACGCCCATGCGGCGATGGATGTGTCAGACGGCTTGGTGGGCGATCTGTCACGCTTGGCGCGCGCGTCCCGTCTTGGGGCGATTCTCGATGCGTCCGCCGTGCCGCTGTCACCGGCCGCGCGGGTGATGGCGCGGGAGCCGCGGTTTCTGGAGACAGTGCTCACGGGCGGTGACGACTATGAGATCCTCGCCACCGTGCCGATCGCCAACACCGACGCGTTTGAACAGGCCTGCGAGGGTGCGGGGGTGACCGTCACGCGGATTGGCCGGCTTGTCGGTGACAGCCGTGAAGTGGCCGTTGTGGGCGGTGATGGCGCGCCAATGGCGTTCAAAGGGCGCAATTTCGCGCATTTTTGAGCGATCGCTAAGCGATCGCGACGGGTCATCAGATGAGGAGAAGGGATTGGAGGCCAAGCCTGGAATTGAACCAGGATATCCCGAGCGTGCCCACTCAAGCGCGTATTCGTTCCGCCACTTGGCCGTTCCTACCTTCGCAAGGCCGGCGTGTTCGGTCAACGAATTGTGATCGCCATGGTGAATGAACCCTGAATCGGGACAGACGCTTACGGTTCATCAACCCTATTTTGGCACAGTGGCGGCGTGATCCTGTTGGCCGACCGTGTGACGTCCTGTCCCGGCTGGCCCCATGAGTGGTGGGCGCCGCGTATGACCAAATCGATCGAGCCGTTGTCTCAGGCAGCCGCGCATGCCGCAACGACCCATCGCGCCGAGCTGGAAGGCCGGGGCGCGCCGGAGTTCTCCGAGCTCATCAAGATCCTTGCCCTGCGCAAGATCTGGATCATTGGCACGACCGTGCTGTTTGTCGGCTTGGCGCTCGCCTACGTCATGTTCACCGCGCCACTCTATGGCGCCTCGGTGCAGATCATCGTTGACCCGCGTGACCGGCAGGTGATCGATCGCTCGATCCAAAGCGGCCAAACGAACGCCGAAAACGGCCTGGCGATCGTGGAAAGCCAGATCAACATTATCGAAGGCGAGGGCGTGCTGCGCCGCGTCGTCGACACCTTGAAGCTCGACGAGGATACCGAGTTCGGCGGCCGCAAGGCGGGTTTCGTGCGCACGGCTTTGGAGGGTCTGGGGCTCGGCGGAATGCTCGGTGAAGCGTTTGATCCCGTCACCCGTGCGGTGCAGAAGCTGCAGACCCGCGTGGCGACCAAGCGTGCGGACCGCGCGTTCGTGATCGATGTCGGTGTGCTCACCGAGGACCCCGACAAGTCGGTCAAGATCGCCAACGCGATCGCGGATGCTTATTTGCTCGATCAAGCGCAGTCGCGCTCCGCCTTTGCGCGCGAAACCAGCGAAGCGCTCGGCAGTCGGCTTGATGAACTGCGCGAAAAGGTGCGTGTCGCCGAGGACAAGGTTGAGGCCTTCAAGCGGCAGAACAACTTCATCGGCGCCTCCGGCCGGCTGGTCTCCGAGCAACAGCTCACCGAAGTCAACAACCAGCTCTCCGCGGCGCGCGCCCGCACGGCCGAGGCCCAGGCGCGACTTGATCAGGTGCAGCGCGCGCGTGGCGGTGTCGATGCTGGCGCCGCGATCCCCGAAGCGCTGCGCTCGCAGACGATTGCGTTGCTGCGCGGCCAGCTGTCCGAGGTGCTGCGCGCCCAGTCGGAAAGTTCGAACCTGCTTGGGCCCCGTCACCCCACCACGATCGCCACCCAGGCGCAGGCCGAGGGCGTGCGTCGGCAAATCCAGGATGAGGTCAACCGGATCGCCGATAGCGCGCGCTCTGATTTTGAACGCGCTTTGGCGAATGAGCGGTCGTTGGAGCGCTCGCTTGACGCTTTGAAGCGCGACGCGGTGTCGCTGGGGGCGGCGTCGGTGCAGCTGCGTGAACTGGAGCGTGAGGCAGAGGCGAGCCGCGCCGTCTACAACGCCTTCCTGGTGCGCGCCCGGGAGACGAGCGAGCAGCAGGGGCTTGATACCACCAATGCCCGCGTGATCTCGCGCGCGCTGAAGCCGCGCGACGCGTCCTGGCCGCCGCGCGCCATCATCTTGGTCGCGGCTTTGCTGGGTGGCTTGGGCCTTGGCTCGGGTCTGGCGTTGTTGCGAGAAGCCGGGTCGGAAACCATCCGTTCAACCCGACAGATCCGTCACCTGACCGGTCATTCGGCGATCGAGATCAACTCCGGCGAGATTGACTCGGATCGCAAAGGACTATTCGGCCGAAAATCCCAACCCACCGCGCGCACGGTGGAAGAGCAATTGTTCGAGCTCTCCGCCGACCCCAGTTCGGACTTCGCCCGCGGTGTTCGCGGTGCGCTCAACACCGTGCTGGAGAGCTCGCCGACGGCCGGAGAGCGCATCATCCTCATCACCTCTGCCCACGCCGGCTCGGGCAACTCGACGCTTGCCGTCAATATGGGCCTCGCGGGCTTGCAAGATGGCGGGCACGTGCTGGTAATCGACGCCAATCCGCTGGGCCCCAGCATTGCCGAGAACCTGCGCTTGTCGCCTGATGCCTCGCTTGCCGACGTCCTGTCGGGCGAGGTGCCCCTGGAAGATGCGGTGCTCGACAATCCTGATTCCCAGCTTCACCTGTTGCCGGGTGAGCCGACCGCCAAGCCGTGGATCCGCAGCCCTCGCTTGGTCGGCGAATGGCGCGCGCTTCTCAAGGAAGCAGCCGACTACGACCTCATTGTCATCGACGCCGGCCCGATTATTGGCACGCCGATGGCATTGATGGTTGCGCCGCTGGTCCACGACATCGTGCTCGTCGCGCGGCCCGGTGAGACGGCGCACACCGCGTTCGTGGAAGCAGTCGCCGCCCTGGGCATCCATGCCGAGAAGGTGCGCGTGACCGTGCTGTTCGGCGAGGCCGATGGGGGTGCCGCGCCGTCCGTCCGCTCTGTCGCCAAGCGTCCGTCGCGCAAGGCGGCGTGACGATGCGGCCGACCCACATCGTCAACCCCGCCACAAGCCAGAGCCTGGCCGGTCGCGCGGCCGGCTCGGCCATGTGGTATCTGGTGATGGGGGCGATCATCGCGCTGTTCACCCTGTCGGGTGGCGTGTTGTGGCGGCTCGGCATCAACTATGACGGCGTGCAGGGCAACCCGGCGACCAAGTTGCACCCGGCCTTCTACATGATGGTGATCGCGTTCACGCTCTACTATGTAACGCGGCCTGATCCCTACGGCGCGCTGCGCCACATTCTCGATACCAACCGCGGCGCCGTGGTGTTGGCGTTCGCCGCCTTCCTCACACTCGTGCACACGGTCACGTCGGATCTGCCGGGCCTGACCATTCCGTTCGACACCTACCTGCTGCCAGTGATGATGGCGATCTTGCTGATGCGGCAGGACGAATCGTTCAAGGCGCGCGCCGAACAGGTCATCCATGTGTTGATGTGCGCAAACGCGCTGTTCGGCCTTTTCGAATTTGCGATCGGCCACCGCTTTTTTCCCGCGGTCAATGACGGCGTGGCGTTTGAGTTCGATACCCGGTCCGCGGGGTTCCTCGGCCACCCACTGATGAACGCAACGGTCACGGGCACCTATGTGATGGCCTTGATGGCGGGCGGTGGGCGGTTGTCGTTCACGACTCGCGGCGCGATCCTTGTCCTCCAGTTCCTGGGCATGGTCGCGTTCGGTGGCCGCACGGCGCTTGTCTTGTGTCTCGCGTTCGCCGGCATGTTCTCGCTGTTTGGCATCTACCGGGCGATTTTCTCGCGCGGCATTCCCATCCTCTATGTGGCGATCCTGTTTCTGGCGATCCCGGTGGCGTCGGCGACCGTGGTGGGCCTTGTGCTGTCGGGCTTCTTCGACAGCTTGCTGGAGCGC
>CALSBD010000395.1:0-3865 GCA_943373055.1 Rhizobium sp. Q54 | reverse complement strand
TGGCCCCTTGGCGAGGCGACGCCCGAGCGCCGTGACGAACTGGTCATAGCGTTCCCCCGCCTTCGCGCGGGCAGCTTGCGCAGCGGGCTCCGGCAGTGTTGGCGTCGTAGAGACCCAGTATTTGATGAACACCGCAAGGCTTTCCACGGCGATACCGACATCGCGCTCCAGCCTCGTCATGCGACGATCGAGCTGGTCGAGCCGTTTGGTGATCGCCGCTTCCTGTCTTTCGGCGGCATCGGGCGAGAGGAAGGATTCGATCGCCGCTTCCGCTACCAGCGATCGCGAATGATCGCGCCGCGCGGCGTGCTCGGCCAGTCGGTTCATGACGGCCGGATCGAGATAGACGGACAGGCGCTGCTTACGGGATGGTTTCGTCATCGCCGTCTCACAGGTCCATGCCGTCGCCCGGATCGAGCGATACCTGACGCGCTACGCCCTGCATGAGCCTGTTCATCCGGCTGTTGCGCGCGGCATCATCCTCGGCCTCGTCTCGGTCTGCGTCGATCTCGAACGGATTGTCGATCGGCATCGGCTTCTCGACCGGCTTCACCCGGTTGAGTTCCGGCTGCTGACGGCGCTCGGATTCGGTCGGATCGTCATCGGCAGTCGATGCCGCCTGGCTGGCCTCGGCGATCTGAGGCCGCGGCGGTAACGGCAGCGTGGTCCAGTCATCCGGCCGAACTTGCTTCGGAGTGGTGAGCGAAGGCGGTGGCAGGATGCGCTCCTTGAAGCGTGCGTCCTCGTAGTAGCGCGCCTTCTTCGCTCGAATCGGCGGGGTGCCGGCGACCATGACGATTTCGTCGGAGGGCGGAAGCTGCATGACCTCGCCAGGCGTGAGCAGCGGCCGGGCGGTCTCCGATCGCGAAACCATCAGATGGCCGAGCCAGGGCGAAAGCCGATGCCCGGCATAGTTCTTCATTGCCTTCATCTCGGTGGCGGTGCCTAGGGCATCCGACACGCGCTTGGCCGTTCGCTCGTCGTTGGTCGCGAAGCTGACGCGGACGTGGCAATTGTCGAGGATCGAGTTGTTTGCTCCATACGCCTTCTCGATCTGGTTCAGCGACTGCGCGATCAGGAAGCTCTTGAGGCCATAGCCCGCCATGAAGGCGAGCGCGCTCTCGAAGAAATCGAGCCGTCCGAGCGCGGGAAACTCGTCGAGCATCAGGAGAAGCCGATGACGGCCGGCTTTCGCCTGGAGATCCTCGGTCAGGCGGCGGCCGACCTGGTTGAGGATCAGGCGGATCAGCGGCTTAGTGCGGTTGATGTCGGACGGCGGCACGACGAGGTAGAGCGTCGTCGGGTGCCTTCCACCCACGACGTCGCCAATCCGCCAATCGCAGCGGCGCGTCACCTCGGCGACAACGGGATCGCGATAGAGGCCGAGGAACGACATGGCGGTCGACAGCACGCCCGACCGTTCGTTGTCCGACTTGTTGAGCAGTTCGCGCGCCGCCGATGCGATCACCGGATGCGGCCCGGCTTCGCCGAGATGCGCCGTTGTCATCATCGCCGCGAGTGTGGATTCGATCGGTCGCTTCGGATCTGAGAGGAAGGCCGCGACGCCGGCGAGCGTCTTGTCCGCTTCGGCATAGAGGACGTGGAGGATCGCGCCGACCAACAGCGCATGGCTGGTTTTCTCCCAATGGTTCCGCTTCTCGAGGCTGCCTTCGGGATCGACCAGGATGTCGGCGATGTTCTGGACGTCGCGAACTTCCCATTCGCCGCGGCGTACTTCGAGCAACGGATTATAGGCTGAGGATTTGGCGTTGGTCGGATCGAACAGCAGCACACGCCCATGCTGGGCACGAAAGCCAGCGGTGAGCTGCCAGTTCTCGCCTTTGATATCATGGACGATCGCCGATCCCGGCCATGTCAGCAGCGACGGCACGACCAGGCCGACGCCCTTGCCGGAGCGCGTTGGCGCGAAACACAAAACATGCTCCGGGCCGTCGTGACGAAGATAGTGGCTGTCGTAGCGGCCGAGCACCACGCCATCCGGGCCGAGCAAACCGGCCGACTTCACTTCCTCCGTCTCGGCCCAGCGGGCTGAACCGTATGTCTCGACCTTCTTCGCCTCCTGCGCGCGCCACACCGACATGCCGATAGCGACGGCCACGGCGATGAAGCCGCCGGACGCCGCGATATAGGCGCCTTCAACGAAGACCTGTGGAGCATAGGCGTCATAGCCATACCACCACCAGAAGAAGGAGGGCGGCAGGTAGATCGGGAAGCCGAACAGCCGGAACCATGGCGCGCCCAATTCAGGCTGAAACGCGAGCCGCCAGGCCACCCATTCGGTCGCGCCCCAGATGCAGGTGAGGACGATGGAGAGGACGGTGATGATCTGGCCCCACAGAATCTTGGTGGCGGGCATGGGCAATTCCTTTTGGGCAATGGGTGGTCAAAGGCCGAGGCCGCGTTTGCGGCCAAAGCTCCAGTCGATGCCGCCATCGTCGCGAGCGACGCCGGAGACATGGCGGCCGAGTTGCTTTTCGAGGGAGGGCGTCCAGGGCACGAGCTGAAAGCCGAGGCCGTCATCGATCATGGCGAAGCGACCGGAAGCGAGCGTGAAGCGCTGGCGATAGGCACCGGCGACATATTCGCCAGAGCCTGCGCGATTGAAGGGCTGGCCGGTCTCGGCGGCGAGCTTCTCGCCCAGCGCTTCCAGTTCGCGGGCGCGTAGCGTGTCGATCAGGTTGCGGGCGAAGGTGACGCGCTGACCGTTGCGGTCGGCCAGACCCTGTTCGATGAGATGCTCGGCGCGACGGTCGAGCGCATGGCGAACCTCCGCGCCGAAGCCGCCGTCCGAAAGGGCGACCGGCTCGCGGGCGATATTCTGCCGGTCAAGCCAAGTCGCCCCGGATGCCATGATCTGCCGCTCGATGTCGAGATCGGAGCGGATGGCGAGCGCGATGCGGCGTTCGCCCTTGGCATCATCGAACCGCCGCAGCTCGACGATGGAGCCCGGTGCGCTGTCACCGGCGGCGTCGAGGTCGGGCAGCTTGATGTGATGCGTGCGGCCATCGACGCCATCGACCACGGCATAGGCCGAGCCTTTAAGCTCATCGTCGAGACCACGATCGACAAGGCGGCCGACAATCGGTGTATCGAGACACTCGGCGGCAAGCACATAGCTCGCCGATCCGCGCTCGATGCCGCGCTCCGTCAATGCGCGGTGCATGCGCTTGATGATGTCGCCACGCTCGCCGAGTTCGCGCAAGGTTGCTTCGGCGCTTGCGTCGATCACCCATTGGCCGGGACCGATCTGGTCGGAGAGGCCGAGGGATTCCAGCTTGCGAAGACGACCGACCTTTTGGGCGTGATAGACGTCGGGTTGTTCGCCCGGCCATGGCGCGAGGTCGATAACGCCGGTATCGCGCGCATCGCGGACAAGCTGGCGATCGAGCTGGGTCCAGCGTTCGGCATCGACCTGGCGGTCCAGTGTGCGGCGGATGTCGAGATCGGTGCGGGGGCCGAGTTCCTGGGTGATGAGATCGCGCGCGCGGTCGCGCATTCCGTCTTTGATGTAGTCGCGGGAGATGACGAGATCCTGCCCGTCGTCACGGACGCCCCGCACGATCAGGTGAACATGCGGGTGCTCGGTGTTCCAGTGATCGACCGCCACCCAGTCCAGGCGTGTGTCCAGATCCTTTTCCATCTGGCTGACCAGATCGCGTGTGAAAGACTTGAGGTCCGCCATCTCCGCCGCGTCGTCGGGCGAGACGATGAACCGGAAGTGATGACGATCTCCCTCACATCGCTCCGCGAAGGCTTTCGGATCGGCGTCGTCTCCGCCGGGGCCGAACAGCCTTGCCTTTTCTCCGTCTCGGGTGACCCCCTCGCGGCGCAGGTAGTTGAGATG
>CALSBD010000394.1:0-3870 GCA_943373055.1 Rhizobium sp. Q54 | reverse complement strand
CGACCAAGCGGGCGAACTTCTCGGAGACGAAATCCCACCAGTCATCCCCCAGCGTGTTGGCCCTGCCGAACGGGTTCTCCCCGTCCGGGAACGCTGCCAGGAACGCCCCCGCCGCTTCGTCCGCCAGCTCCCCTATCTGCCGGTTGGTGAGCTTCGACGGCCCTGCCACTAAGCCCTGATAGACCCGATCAAGCGCCGCCAGCACATCGGCTTCCCGGCGCCGGGCCTCGACTTCGTCGGTGGTCCGTAACGACATCTTCAGGATGCCATCGCGGCTAATCCGGACTTGGACGACCTCGTCCCCGCATGGGAGGCGTACATTCTTCCCTGCCAACGTGGGCAGCATGTGGACGCGGACACGTTGCCGGATACCCAAGATGCCTGTTTTCGTTCGTGCCATGCTTGCGCGTCGAACCCTCACGTGCACCACCTTTGTGTACCGGCGGCGCTTTTCGTTTCCCGTTGGAATTCAAATGGTTAAGGCGGACCTGGGGGTTAATCCGTGTCCGCCCTTGGTGGTTACGCCTCTCCGGCGACTTCAAACAAGGCCACTTCGAGCGCTTCGGCAGCAGTTTTTCCGCCCCACACGACGAATTGGAAGGCCTGATAATACTGCTCACACGCCTCAAGCGCGGCGTCGAGCATGGCCTCCACCTGCCGCACGGTCGGCTCAACGCCCCCCGCCAACAACAGGCCGTGGCGATACATCACCACCGCTTCCTCTGTCCACAGATCGAAATGCCCTAGGAGCATGCGCTCGTTGACGAGCGCAAGCAGCTTGCAAATCTCCGTCTTGCGCGGGTCGGTGACTTTTAAATCAAACGCGCATGCCAAATGCAGCGCCTCGGCTTCCGGCATCCAGGAAAACGACACGTGATAATCGCACCAGGAGCCGTGGGTGGAGATGGTGATCTCATCCTCCGCCGACCGCTCAAAGCTCCAGTCGGCCAGAGCGGCAATATGCTCGATCACATCGACGGGATTGGCCCGGGCGGCCTCTTCGATATCAATGTACGTCATGGTCTGTCCTCGCGTGGCCGAGAGGGATGAACGCGGGCACCAACGAACGCATACGCTGGAAGCTCGACCGGGGCCTGAGTGTCGACAGGGCCATGTGTCAGAAAAGTCCTACCGCCCCCACCAGTCCCCGAACCGCTTCCCCTCCGCTCCGCTCGAATCACCAAGACGGACCGAATCTGTTTCTCCTATTGAGTATAGGCTGCCATGACGGCGCGACGACAAGCGCACGCGTGGTGAGGTGAACGGTGATGCGCCCCATCAACGTGGGAGCCCTGCCCTTCTCCCCTTGCGTACCTCCCCCTTCTCCCCTTGTGGGAGAAGGTGCCCCAAAGGGGCGGATGAGGGGTAACGATCAACAAATTCAACGATTTAATCGAACTCCCCCCTCATCCGGCGCTTCGCGCCACCTTCTCCCACAAGGGGAGAAGGAAAGGGTGGCCACAAGAGAAACCCGCACAATCTCACGCAGCGAGAGACCCAAACAATCGAGCCGTCCGCCTCAATCAAACAGGCTGGAGACCGACTTTTCTTGCGCGGTGCGGGCGATCGCTTCGCCCAACAGATTGGCAATCGACACCACACGAATGTTGGGCGCGCCCAGCACCGCGCTGTTGGGCTCGATCGTATCGGTGATGACAAGCTCCTTGAGCTTGGAGGCCGACACGCGGGCGACGGCGCCACCCGACAACACGCCATGGGTGATGTAGGCCATCACCGACGTGGCGCCCTTCGCAAGCAGCGCCTCGGCGGCGTTGCACAGCGTGCCGCCCGAATCGATGATGTCATCGACCAGAATGCAGTCGCGACCTTCCACCGAGCCGATCACGTTCATCACTTCCGATTCGCCTGGCCGCTCGCGCCGCTTGTCGACGATGGCGAGCGCGGCGTCGATGCGCTTGGCGATCGCCCGGGCGCGCACCACGCCGCCCACGTCGGGCGACACCACGGTGAGATTGCCTGCCCGGTAGCGTTCCTTGATATCGCGCGTCAAAACCGGTGCGGCGAACAAATTGTCGGTGGGGATATCAAAGAAGCCCTGGATCTGGCCGGCGTGTAGATCCAGCGTCAAAACGCGGTCGGCGCCGGCCTCGGTGATGAGGTTCGCCACCAGCTTGGCCGAGATCGGCGTGCGGCCCGAGGCGCGCCGGTCCTGTCGGGCATAGCCGAAATAGGGCAGCACCGCCGTAATGCGCTTGGCCGACGACCGGCGCAGCGCGTCGATGATGATGAGGAGTTCCATCAGGTGGTCGTTGGCCGGAAAAGACGTCGATTGGAGGATGAATACATCCTCGCCACGCACGTTTTCCTGGATTTCGACGAAGATTTCCTGGTCGGCGAACCGGCGCACCAGGCACTGCGACAGCGGAATTTCCAAGTAGCCGGCAATCGCGTCTGCCAGCGACCGATTGGAGTTGCCGCACACGAGCTTCATGATGACCTGCCCTGGCTGACGGATCCGCCCCCGCGCGAACCCAAACGCGCGCGCCTCATAGCAAGGGGGGGCGGGGGTGACAACAGGGCAAAAGGCCAAAGCCGCCAAAGCGGTGAATTCGCGATCCATCCGTGCCTTGGGTGCACACCCCAAACGAAAACGCCCCGGCGAACCGGGGCGTCGAACGGGTCAGGTGTGAGCCTTGATCAAGCGCCTTAGGGGCGGTTCACCACTCAGGCGGCCTGAGCGGCGATCTGCTTGGGGCCGGCGGCGGTGATCGGGATCTGCCGCGGCTTCATCGCCTCGGGCACTTCGCGCACCAAGTCGATGTGCAACAGGCCATGCTCCAACAGCGCGCCGCGCACCTCGACATAATCAGCCAGCTGGAAGCGGCGCTCAAACGCGCGGGCCGCGATGCCGCGATAGAGCACATTGCCGGCCGTCTTGTCGGTCTCTGGCTTCTTGTCGCCCTTCACGGTCAACAGGCCTTCCTTCACCTCAAGCGACAGGTCCGCATCCGAGAAGCCCGCGACCGCCATGGTGATGCGGTAGGCGTTCTCGCCGGTGCGCTCGATATTATAGGGCGGATAGGCCGGCTGCGCGTCGTGGCCGGCAATCTGGTCGACGAGGTTGAACAGGCGATCAAAGCCAACGGTCGACCGGTACAGGGGGGCAAAATCCAAACGCATGACATCCTCCAGTGAGCGATATCGAAGTCCGGATCGATCACGAAACCCGCCATCCTGGCCGGGCCCCTCGATCCGTGGCGGACCCCTTTGGGCATCCGCTGACCTTGAGGTGGTGAGCGATTTTTCGGTTTCAAGAGGGGGTGTGAAGCCGCTATGGAAGGGTGCGACGCGTGACCGCCAAAGAAGCGCCGCACGGGAGCCTTGCGCCGTGGAGCTATTTGACCACCCTGACAACCCCATCCCGCCGGGGGCCGTGGCCGTGGCCGTCAAGACCGTGGATGGCCGCACCTTGCGCGCCGCGCGCTGGCGACCGACCGGCGACGTCAAGGGCACGGTGCTCGTTGTTCAGGGTCGGGCGGAGTTCATCGAGAAGTATTTCGAGACAATCGGCGATCTCCTCGCCCGCGGCTTTGCCGTGGCCACGTTCGACTTTCGCGGCCAGGGCGGCTCGCAGCGGGGCTTGAAGGACCCCAAGCGCGGCTATGTGTATGACTTCGGCAAGTATGACCTTGATCTAAAGGCCGTCGTCTCCGACGTGATGCTGCCCGATTGCCCGCCACCCTATTTCGCGCTCGCCCACTCCACCGGCGGATTGGTGATGCTGAGGAATGTGGAGCGCCTGCGCACGCAGATCTCCCGCATGGTGCTGACCGCGCCGCTCTTGGGGCTGGGCGACTATGGCGCGCCGCAAGGCGTCATCTCGGTGGTCGCGCGGTTGATGTGCGCGCT
>CALSBD010000393.1:0-3877 GCA_943373055.1 Rhizobium sp. Q54 | reverse complement strand
GTGTGCCTGGGCAACCAAGCCGTGGTCGACATGGCCGCGACGATCGACGCCGTCGTCGCCGACCCGCGCGTGACCGCGCTGGGGCTTCACATCGAAGGCATCCGTGACCCCGTCCGTTTTGCCACCACCGTGCGGGCCGCGCGGGCCGCAAATAAGCCCGTGGTCGCCTTGCGCGCCGGCCACTCTGACGCCGCGCAGGCCCTCACGCTGACCCACACCGCCTCGCTCACCGGGGCGGCCGCGGTCGCAGGCGCCTTCTTGGAGCGCCAGGGTGTTGTGGAGGTGACCAGCATCACGGCGTTCCTAGAGACGCTGAAGCTGATCCACGCTCGCGCGATCGCCGGCCATCGAGGCGGGCGGCGCGGGCTTGTCTCGATGAGCTGTTCGGGCGGCGAAGCGTCGCTGGTCGCCGATACCGCCGCGCGCGCGGGCCTTGAACTGCCGGCGTTCTCGCCCGAGGTGGCCGCGGCGATCCGCAGCACCGTGCATCCGCTGGTCACCATCTCCAACCCGTTTGATTATCACACCTTCGACTGGGGGAACCGGCCGCGCCTGACAGCCACCATGGCTGCGGCAATGGCCGGTTCGCAGGACACGACTGCTCTGATCCTGGATTTCCCGCGCACCGAGCTCGGCCCTGCGCCCGGCTGGGATGACGCATTGGACGCGCTGGCCGATGCCGCCCGTCTGACCGGACGCCCGGCCGCGGTCATCTCGACCTTGCCCGAAGGCCTACCCGAGGACCGTGCCTTTTCGCTCATCGCGCAAGGCATCGCCCCGCTGCAGGGGCTGGAGGACGCCTTAACCGCGCTGGCCGTGCGCGAACGGCTTGACGAGCCGCTGCGACCTCTCGCGGAAGCAATCCCTCGCGCGCCGGCCTCCGGCCTCGCCGGGCTGATCTCAGAGGCGGAGGCCAAGCGCGCGCTGAGCCCGCACGGACTCATGTGCCCGCGCGGCGTCATTGTCGAAACGGAAGCAGAGGCGGTCGACGCGGTGGCGCGGCTTGGTCGCACCGTCTTCAAGGTGACAGGGCTCGCTCACAAGACCGAGCACCAAGGTGTGATCCTCAATGTGACGACGCCAGACGCCGCGCGGGCCGCCTTTGCCCGCCTCTCGACCCTCTCGCCGGCTCTCCTGGTCGAAGACATGGTCGAGGACGGCGTCGCCGAGCTGATCCTGGGGGTCGCGCGCGATCCCGTCTTCGGCCTTCACATGGTGATCGGCGCCGGCGGTATCCTGGCCGAACTCATTGAGGATCGCGCGTTGCTCCTCCCACCCTTCAGCGCCGACGACGTGCGCCATGCGCTTGCTGGGCTTAAGATCGCCCGCCTGATCGGCGGCTACCGCGGTCGCCCGATGGGCAAGATTGACGCGATCATCGACGCCGCCTTAGCTGTGCAATCTTTCGCACTCGCCCAGAGTGACCGGCTGTTAGAGCTCGATATCAACCCGCTCATTGTCACCCCCACCCGCGCGGTCGCCGTCGACGCGCTGATCCGCCTGGAGACCGCGCCCTGATGAGCCCATCGCCAGCCGCACCGAGCCCCCTGTTCGCGCTCACCGAGAGCCCCGTGCGCACCAGCCTTCGCGGCGCGGTGTTGGAAGTCACACTGGACCGACCGAAGGCCAATGCCGTCGATCTTGCGACCTCGCGGCTGATGGGCCAGATCTTCCAAGCCTTTCGTGATGATGCCGATCTCAGGGTCGCGCTTCTAACAGCGGCGGGCGAGAAGTTCTTTTGTCCGGGCTGGGATCTGAAAGCGGCGGCGGGTGGCGACGCGGTCGATGGCGATTATGGCGTGGGTGGCTTTGGCGGGCTGCAAGAGCTACGCGACCTCAACAAGCCGGTCATTTGTGCCGTCAACGGGATTTGCTGTGGCGGCGGGCTGGAGATCGCCCTGTCAGCCGACATCATCATGGCCGCCGAGCACGCGACCTTCGCCCTGCCCGAAATCCGCTCCGGCACGGTCGCGGACGCGGCGTCCATCAAGCTGCCCAAACGCATCCCCTACCACGTCGCCATGGACCTCCTGTTCACCGGCCGCTTCATCGACACGGCCGAGGCGCAGCGCTATGGCCTGATCTCGCGGGTCCATCCGGCGGCTGATCTCCTGCGTGAGGCGCGCGCGCTCGCCGACCACCTCGCCGCGGGGCCTCCGCTCGTGTTCGCAGCCATCAAAGAGATCGCCCGCGAGGCCGAGGCGATGGCATTTCAAGATATGCTTAATCGCGTCACCAAGCGGCAGTTGGCCACCGTGGACCGACTTTATGGTTCAAGCGACATGCTCGAAGGGTTCCGTGCATTCACCGAAAAGCGCAACCCGGAATGGAAAGGTCGCTAATCCTCATGCCACTAGTCTAAATGCGACAGGCCCCACGTCGTCTCCTTGCACGATGTTGGAGCCTCTCTGTGAGGTGTTGTCGCGTGTTGACTAAAAAACGTCCCTTGAAGGATTTGCGCTTTCGATCGGTTCAAGCCTAACCTAGCAATTGCGATGCTCAGGCGGGCTGGCGGGTGAACCGGAGGCGGCGACGGAGGGAGACCGGACGACCGACAGACAATTCCGTTTCGTTGCTGCCGCACGTCAACACAACCCCCAAGTGGGACAGACAATTGAAGGCGGGGGAAATCCCTGACCTTCCAAGAGGGAGAGGACTTACCATGACGAATAAATCCATCGACGTCGGCTCCGGCCTTATCGTCGACCGCCGCCAGCTGATGGCCGGCGCGGCCGCGCTCGGCCTGTCGACGTCATTCGCGGCGCCGACCTTCGCCCAAGAGACGCCCAAGAAGGGCGGCACCTTGCGGCTGGGTATGGAAGGCGGCTCGGCGTCCGACAGCTTGGACCCGCGCACTTACGCCGACTCGATCCCGATCGCTTACTCGCTCATGGCCTGCAACTGCCTCGTCGAAATCGACGCCAAGGGCAACGCGGTCGGCGAATTGTTTGAGAGCTGGGAAGCCAAGCCCGGTGCGGCCGTGTGGGTGTTCAACATCCGCCAGGGCATCACCTTCTCCAACGGCAAGACGTTGACGGCTGAGGACATCCTCTACTCGATCAACCTGCACCGCGGCGAGACGAAGTCGCCAGCGAAGGGCATTCTGGAGCCGATCACCGAGATCAAGAAGCTCAACGACAAGCAGATCCAGATCACGCTGTCGGGCGGCAACGCCGACCTGCCGTTCGTCTTGTCGGCCTACCACATCATCATCCTGCCGGAAGGCTACAACGACTTCTCCAAGACGCTGATCGGCACGGGCGCCTACACGATCGACTCGTTTGAGCCGGGCGTGCGCATCCTCGCCAAGCGTCGGCCGGGTGAGTACTGGAAGAAGGGCCGCGGCAACTTCGATTCTATCGAGCTGCGCTACATCCTGGACGCCGCCGCGCGCACCCAGGCGCTGATGACCGGTCAGGTCGATGCCGTCAACCGCCTCGACCCGAAGACCGCGAACCTCGTCATGAAGGCCCCGAACGTCAACGTCGTGCGCTCGAAGGCCTCGGGCCTGCGCTACGCGTTCGTCGCCCACCGCGACAAGGCGCCCTTCGACAACAACGACCTCATGCTCGCCATGAAGTACGGCATTGACCGTCAGAAGATCGTCGACACGGTCTTCAACGGCTTCGCCTCGGTCGGCAACGATCACCTGATCTCGCCGCTCAACAAGTACTTCGACCCGTCGCTCGCCCAGCGTCCGTATGATCCGGACAAGGCGTCGTTCCACTTCAAGAAGTCGGGCTTCTCGGGCCCGGTCACCTTGGAAGTGTCGGAAGGTGCCTACACCGGCGCGACCGACTCCGGCGTCCTGTTCCAGGAAGCGGCCAAGAAGGGCGGCATCAACATCGACGTCAAGCGCGTGTCTGGTGACGGCTAC
>CALSBD010000392.1:0-3883 GCA_943373055.1 Rhizobium sp. Q54 | reverse complement strand
GGGGCGCGGCCATCACGGGCGCCGCCGCGGGCTTGGCGGGCGGCGGCTTGACCGGCTCGGCCTTGCTCGCCTCGGGCTTTGCCGGGGCGGCAGCGGGCTTTGGGGTGATCGCTTTGGGCGGCGGCGCGGCCGGGGTGGCGACCACCGGCTCGACGACCGGATCGGCCTTGGGATGCAAGCCGCGCGAGGCTTCCAACAGAAGCGCAATCGCAGGATCGGACTTCGCTTGATCGCCCGACCGTTCCAACGCGCCCAACAGCGTTCCGCGCGCGCCATCAGGCAGCGCCATGAGATAGGCGCGCACCTTCTCTACGAGAGGACGGCGTTCGGTCATCGACATGGGCGGCGCATCGCAATCCGCTGAGAGGGCACTCGTGAGAAGGTTAACCTTGCAAGGCTTAACGAAATGCCAAGCCAATCTCTCACGATGTCCGAAACCCAAGGCCAAGCGGGGCTTTATTGCCTCTAACGCGGCTTAGTCGAGCGGACGCCACGTGCCATCGGGCTGCCGACAGGCCGTCCCGCGCAGGAGCTCGCGCCGACCGTCGATGAAGACCGTGTGGGTGTAGTCGCGGCAGACATAGTCATTGACCTGATAGCGCGCGCCCGGGGTGACGGAGCCATAGCGGCCGTTCTCGGCGTTGCGCCATTCACGCAGCGCGCCCGGCGGGGCGTATTCGAGTGCGTCGTATTGCGCGCCTGCCATCAGGAGTTCGTCGCGTTCATCAAGCGACCGGCCCAGGCTGCCGCCGATCATGGCGCCCAGTGTGGTGCCCACGCCGGTGGCGATCACATTGCCGACGCCGCCGCCAAATTGGCTGCCGATCACGCCGCCGACCACCGCGCCGGCCAGGGTCCCAACGGTCTCATTGGGGCCACGCGTCGTGCATCCGCTCAGCGCGAGCGCCGACACCACGACGATTGCCACTTGTCCCCACCGCCACCGCATCGATGATCCTCGTCTCCAAATCAGGCCACCTTGGCCTTGCGTCCCGCTCACCCTTCGAGTGCGGGGGAAAGATGGCAAGGTCAAGACACCCTTCGCTCTCCCTGTCGCGCCGTTAGGCGAGACACCGGTGAGCGATGTCTCGCCATCAGGCCAGACACCGGTTGGCGATGTCGGCCACGTCGGGCGATAGGTCAGGCGTGCCGCCAATGCGCCGCAGCGCCGCCTCTGCCTGCCGCCGCCGCCGCTCTTCCAGCGCTCGCCAGGAGCGGAACGCCGACAGGATGCGCGCGGCCACTTGCGGGTTGCGGCCATCGAGTTCCAAAACGAGATCGGCGATCAGGTTATAGCCGGCGCCGTCGAGCCGGTTGAACTGGGTCTGATTGCCGGTCGCGAACGCGCCATAGAGCGAGCGCACGCGATTGGGATTGGAGATCGAGAAGCCGGGATGCTCGCGCAGCGCCTTCATGCGCTCGATGGCGTCCGCGCCTGCCGTCATCGCCTGCACCGACAGCCACTTGTCGATCGCCAGGCCGTCGCCCGCGAACCGCTCGTAATAGTCGGCGAGTGCAGCTTTCGACGCCGGCCCATCGGCCGCGCACAACACCGTCATGGCCGCCACTCGGTCGGTCATGTTGTCGGCGCCGTCATACTGCGCCTTGGCGAGGGCAACGCCCTGAGCGCCGCCTGCGTGGACGATGTAGTCAAGCACGGTGTTCTTGAGCGCTCGCTTTCCCGCCGAGCCAGCATCGGGGCTGTAGGCGCCGGGTGTGGCATTGGCCGCATACGCCGCCTTCAAGGCCGGCATCAAGGCCTCGCCAATTTGGCGGCGCATGGCATGGCGAGCGATCTGGATCGCGTCGGGATCAACGTCCTTGCCGATGTCGCGCGCCACATCCGCCTCGCTCGGCAACGCCAGTAAGAGCGCGCGGAACGCCGGATCGAGCGTTTCGTCGGCCAGCAGGCGGCCAACCGCCTCAATCAACCGCTCGTCGACATCCACCGCCCGACCCTTGCGCGCCGCCTGGGTACCGTTGATCAGCGCCTCGATGAACAGGCCCTGCAAGGCTTGCCAGCGATTGAACGGGTCATTGTCGCGCGCGGCCAGGAAGTAACGGTCGGCCTCGGGGATTTCGACCGACAAGCGTACGGGCGCCGAAAAGCCCCGCAGCAGCGATGGCACCGGCCGGGCGGTGAGCCCCTCGAACGTGACCTCGTGGCTCACCTGCGTCAGCACGATCACGTCGCCCATCACCTCCGCCCCGGTCACGCGGGTCGGTGTCATGTCCTGGCCGTCGGGATCGACGAGGCCATAGCGGATCGGGATCACCATCGGCCCCTTGACCGGCTGGCCCGGCGTCGCGGCCAGCGACTGGCAAATGTAGAGCGTGTAGCGACCGCCATCCTCGTCATAGCTGCCCGATACCGCCACCTCCGGCGTGCCGGCCTGGCGGTACCACGCCATGAACGGGCCGAAATCGCGGCCGCTGGCGTCGGCGAAACAGGTGATGAAGTCCTCCACCGTCGCCGCCTCGCCGTCGTGGCGTTCGAAGTAGAGGTCCATGCCCTTTCGGAACGTGTCGGCGCCCAGCATGGTCTTGACCATACGCACCACCTCCGCACCCTTCTCGTAGACGGTCGCGGTGTAGAAGTTGTTGATTTCGTGATAGATCTCCGGACGCACGGGGTGCGCCAGAGGACCGGCGTCCTCGGGGAACTGATGCGCCTTCAACAGCCGCACGTCCGAGATGCGCTTCACCGGCCGTGAACGTACGTCGGAGGTGAACTCCTGATCGCGGAATACGGTGAGGCCTTCCTTCAGGCACAGTTGGAACCAGTCGCGGCAAGTGATCCGGTTGCCGGTCCAGTTATGGAAGTATTCGTGCGCGATCACGCTCTCAATGCCGGCATAGTCGGTGTCGGTTGCGGTCTCCGGCTTGGCGAGCACGTATTTGTCGTTGAAGACGTTGAGGCCCTTGTTCTCCATCGCGCCCATGTTGAAGTCGCTGACGGCAACAATCATGAACACGTCGAGATCATACTCGCGGCCAAACGCCTGCTCGTCCCACGTCATCGAGCGCTTGAGCGCGTCCATGGCGTAGTCGACCCGGTCTTCCTTGCCGTGCTCGACGAAAATCTCCAGCGCCACTGTGCGGCCCGATTGGGTGACGAACGTATCCGACACCTTCGCCAAATCGCCCGCCACCATGGCGAACAAATAGGACGGCTTGGGGTGCGGATCGACCCACACCGCGTAATGCCGCCCGGTGCCGGCGATCTCGCCGCTCTCGACCAGATTGCCGTTCGACAACAAATACGGGTTAGCGGCGCGGTCGGCCTCGATGCGGGTCGTGTAGACCGCCAGGCTATCGGGCCTGTCGTAGCAATAGGTGATGCGGCGGAAGCCTTCGGCCTCGCACTGGCTGCAATAGGTGCCGCGCGTGCGATAGATACCCATCAGCTTGGTGTTGGCTGCGGGCGCGATCTTGGTCTTCACGGTCAGGCGAAACAGCCCTGTCGGCGGGCGATGTACGGTCAGATGGCTCGGCGAGGACACGTAAGCATCCGCCGACAGCTCGACGCCATCAATAGCAACCGATAACAGAACCAACTCATCGCCGACCAGTTCGAGCGCCGCACCGGCCGGTGCGCCGGCCTTAAGGGCATATTCGATCTCGCTGGTCACGATCGTCGCGTCAGGATCAAGCGCGAGGTCCAGGTGAACCCGCTCGGCCGCATACGGGGTCGGTCGATAGTCCTGCAGCCGGAACGGTTTCGCCTCTTCGGTGCGCAGCATGGAATGTCTCCTCTCGCCGGCTCGTCGGCGCAGTCGGCGGTGTTCTAAAGCAAGGGCCCGCCGGTGAAAACCGCTCGGCCCGCGTGACGGCGCGAAATCTTGCGTGCCGTGCAAAGTGAACGCAATCCTCAGATGTGTGG
>CALSBD010000391.1:0-3884 GCA_943373055.1 Rhizobium sp. Q54 | reverse complement strand
GTCGAACAACGTGTACTCGCGGCGAATGCCAAAGCCCGCGCGGCTATCGATGCCGCCCCAGGGGCCGAACTCGACATGGGTGATGCCCATCACATGAAGGCGCGCCTGCGTCGGCCGGCCGAACCGGCCCCAGCCGGAATGCACGCCATCAAGGCTCCAGCGCACCGCCGCGCGCGGCGGCATCAGGGGGTCCTCGCGGCCGATCACGTGATGGATCGCGAACGTGGCTGACGGCAGCGCGGCGCGCAGCCCCATCCAGAACCGATCGGCATCGCCATGGCTGAGCCCGAACGCGCCACCGGGATAGTGAAGGTTCGCCGCTCGGTCATAGGCGGTCGGGATCACGCTGAAATCGGCGTTCATGATCCGCGTCAGCGTATCGGCGAGCCGCGCACCCCATTCATTGTCGTTGCCTCGGCCCAGATAGGGGCCCGGCACGTCAATCTCGGGCGTGAACGGTTTGGGGCATCTTGCCGGCCCGCCCTCGCGGGCAATTTGGTCGCGCGCGAAAGCATCCGGCTCGAAGCCCAATTGCCGCACGATCGCGCCCTGGTCGCGAATGAGCCATTCGTCGTCGATCACATTGGCCCGTGCGTGGCAGTCGGCGATGATGCGATAGACAAGCCGCTTGCCGGTCGGCGCGCCATAGGCCCCGGGGGCGGAATGGGTGGCGGTGGAGATGAGCCGGTGAGAGGACAGCATCCCCTCGCCGCTATCGGGATCGCCTGACCAAATGACGTCTTCACCTAGAAGCGTGCGGTCGGGAAACTCGGCGAGCGTCGCCATTGTGGCGGCGATCACGGCTTGATTGCCGATCACGACCGAACCGGGCGACCGCACCGGGATGTTGGGCGCATAGGTTTCATGCAGCGTCGCAAGGCCGCGGTCCTCCCAGATCTCCTTGGTCACGCCCAGTATATAGTCGGGGAAATCCCGCCAGCGGTTCGAAAAGGACTTCATGGGGTATAGCCCTCCGGGAGGCGCGCGGAGGACCGCACGATCAGTGGCCCGTCGATCCGGGTCTTTTGGGGTGTGCCTTCGCCATCGATGAGCGCCATCAGCGCGTCGACGGTGGCCGTCACCATGCGATTGACCGGCTGGCGCAAGGTGGTCAGGTCATAGGCCCGCCACGCGGCCAGCGGCACGTCGTCATAGCCAATGATCGAGACATCGTCGGGCACGCGCAGTCGAAGCGCAAAGCGCAGCTCATCCATCACCGCGAACGCCATGTGATCATTGCCAACGAAGATCGCATCGGGGCGCGTCGGCCCCGTGCACAAGTCGCGCGCCACGTCGGCGGCGGTCTCACGCTTATACATCCCGTCGATCATGGCGAACGGCTCCAGCCCCGCCTCGGCCATCGCCTGCCGGAAGCCCTCCGCGCGATCGCGCCCGGTCGAGGAGCCCTGCCAGCCCATGATGTGGGCGATACGCCGGTGGCCGCCTTTGATCAAGAACTGCGTCGCCCGCCGCGCACCGGCGATATTGTCTGAGGTCACCTCGGCCAAACGCGGGTCGTCCTGGCCGCGGTTAAACATCACAACGGGAATACCCATCGCCGTCATGCGCGCGGTCAGATCGTTGGTCATGGCGACCGACGCGGTGATGATGCCGTCGACCCGATAGTCGATCAGCTCTTGCATCACCTCAGCGACCTTCTCCACCGAGTTCTCCGCCATGAAGACGAGAATGTGATAGCCCCGCTCCTGCAGCGCCCGGCTGAGCCGCTCCAGCGCGACGGGATAGAATTGGTTGTCAAGATAAGCAACGACGAGGCCGATGATGCGCGTGCGTCCGGTGATCATGGCGCGTGCGAGCGGATTGGGCCGATAGCCGAGCTGTTCGGCCGCCTGTCGGACCTTTTCGGCGGTGCGCTTCGACGCCGAGGCGCCCGGCGTGAACACCCGGCTCACCGCCGATTGGCTCACGCCTGCCAGCCGCGCCACGTCGATCGCCGTCACCTTTTCGGGAAGGTCGCTCATTCCGCCGTCCAGCCTCCGTCCACGATCAGGTGCGTGCCGGTCATCAAGGCGGCGGCGTCCGAGGCGAGAAACACCACCGGCCCCATGATGTCCTCGACCTCGCCAAGCCGGCCAAGCTTGATGCGGGCGAGCACCCATTTCAGCCGCTCGGGGTCGCTGAGCGTTTGCTCGGCTAAGTGGGTGCGGATAAAGGTGGGGCCAATCGTGTTGACGCGGATGCCGTACGGCGCCCACTCCAGCGCCATCGCCTTGGTCATGCCTTCTAACGCATGCTTGTTGGCGCAATAGACCGTGCGGTCCGGCCCGCCGATGTGACCCATCTGGCTTGAGATGGTGATCAAGCTGCCGGGCCGCTTGGCCGCGATCAGCCCGCGCGCCACCGCCCGGGTGACGAAATACGTGGCCTTCAAGTTGACCGCCATTGCCGCGTCATAGTCGGCGACGGTCGTCTTCAGCGCCGGGCTATGGCGAGCAATGCCGGCCGCGCTGACGAGGACATCAAACGGCCCGCCCGCGCTGACCGCCGCATCGATCGCGCGCTCGGTCGCCTCCACGTCGGTGATATCCAGCGGCAACGCGTCGGCCACCCCACCCGCCGCGCGAATAGCCTCGGCCAAGGCCTCCAACTCCGCCGCCCGCCGCGCCACCAGCGTCACCGCGGCCCCTGCTTGCGCCAGTGCCGCCGCCGCGGCCAAGCCAATACCCGACGATGCGCCGGTGACCAGCGCGCGCCGGCCATCGAGCCGAAACGAGGGCGTGCGCGGCAGCGTCGTCATTCGGCGGCCACTCCATAGGGA
Organism: Rhizobium sp. Q54; assembly: GCA_943373055.1. Taxonomy (GTDB): domain Bacteria; phylum Pseudomonadota; class Alphaproteobacteria; order Rhizobiales; family Ancalomicrobiaceae; genus CALSBD01. The sequence continues at coordinate 1,105 of CALSBD010000391.1, read as the reverse complement.
ATGTTGCGCCGGCCATAGCGGCGGACGCGGATGTTGCACTGCTCGGCATGGCCGACGAAGCCTTCCAGCATGCACAGCCGGCTACCATATTCACCGATCATGGCCGCCGCCTCGTCGGTCAAGACGCGCTGATAGCTGTGCGTCTTCAAGAACTTGCCGACCCACAGCCCGCCCGTGTAGCGCCCCGCCTTGCGGGTCGGCAGCGTGTGGTTTGTGCCGATCACCTTGTCGCCATTGGCCACATTGGTGCGCGCGCCCAGAAACAGCGCGCCGTAGCTGTGCATGTGGGCGAGGAACCAATCGTCCCGATCGGTCATCACCTGCACGTGCTCATAAGCCATGTCGTTGGCGACCTGGAGCATCTCCTCATAGGTGTCGCACACGATCACGTCGCCATAGTCGCGCCAGGAGATTGCCGCCGTGTCCGCCGTCGGCAAAATCGCCAACAGCCGCTCCACCTCGGCGATCGTGGCCTTCGCGAGCGCCATCGAGTTGGTGATCAGGCACGCGGGCGAATTGTAGCCATGCTCCGCCTGACCCAAGAGATCGGTCGCGCACAGCTCCGCGTCGACCGTCTCGTCGGCAATCACCATGGTCTCCGTCGGTCCGGCGAACAGGTCGATGCCAACCCGCCCATAGAGCTGGCGCTTAGCTTCGGCGACAAACGCGTTGCCCGGGCCTACCAGCATATGAACGGGCTCGATCGTCTCGGTCCCGATCGCCATCGCGCCGACCGCCTGCACGCCGCCCAGCACATAAATCTCATCCGCCCCGCCCCAGTGCATGGCGGCAACGATCGCCGGATGCGGCTCGCCCTTCACAGGTGGCGCGGAGGCAACGATGCGCGGCACGCCGGCGACCTTCGCCGTCAACACCGACATATGCGCGCTCGCCACCATGGGAAACTTGCCGCCAGGCACATAGCAGCCGACCGATTGGACCGGGATGTTGCGATGGCCCAGGATCACGCCCGGCATCGTCTCCACCTCAAGGTCGGTCATCGTCGCGCGCTGGGCTTGCGCGAAGCCGCGGATCTGATCCTGCGCGAAGCGGATATCCTCGCCATCGCGGGTCGACACCTTGGCAATTGTCGCCTCGATTTCCG
>CALSBD010000390.1:0-3888 GCA_943373055.1 Rhizobium sp. Q54 | reverse complement strand
AGGAGGTCTGCCGCGGGCGACCACCAAAGTCGAGTGGAGTGGGGTCCTTGGCGGTTCCGAAAGAGATGATGATGGGACGCACGCGCCCGAAATCCTGGTTGGCCGCCGCGGCCTTGGCGGTCGTGCTGGTGCCGCAGGGCGCCCAGGCGACGGATCCGCAGCCGGTCGCGCCCGGGACAGCGGACGCGACCCCCGTGGCGTTTACGCCGGTCCCCGCGCTCGGCATCTATTTGCCGCGTCCCAAGCCCGAGCCCGGTCAGCCGGTTGAAAAGGCCCGCCGCACCCCGGGCACCCCGCCGCGCGTGGAAGCGCCGCATCCCTTGGCCGAGCAGGTGCGGCCGGGCCCCGCTGTCGACACCCATTGTCCAGGGAACCCCGATGCGCTGGGCGTGTCGCGGGTGATCGAGGTGGATACGTCGAAGCCGTTCATCGTGGGCATGCAGTATCGCACCAAGATGCCCGATCTGAAGCCGATGGAGGTGATCCTCACCTTCGACGATGGCCCAGTGCCGGGTAACACCGAGCGCACCCTCGATGCTCTGAAGGCCGAATGCGTCAAGGCGACGTTTTTTATTGTTGGCCGCATGGCCAAGGCCTATCCGCGCATCTTGCATCGCACGGCGGCGGAGGGGCACTCCATCGCCTACCACACCATGACGCACCCGCTGAACATGGTGAAGTGGCCGCTAGAAAAGGCCAAGGCCGAAATCGAGGCCGGCTGGCGCACGGTTGATCGCGTGGTGTGGGGCGTGGAAAGCGACTGGCCGCAAAGCCGGTTCTTCCGCTATCCGGGCCTGTTCAACTCGGCGGCCATCAACGAGTTTCTCGCGGCCAAGCACCTGGGCGTGTTTGCCGCCGACGCGACCGGCAATGACTGGGTGCGCGGCTATGATGCGGCCAAGGTGCTGGCGTTTTCGCTGCGGGAAATCGAGGCGCGCCAGGGCGGCATTTTGCTTTTGCACGACACCAAGGATTCGACGTCGACCATGACGCGCGATCTCCTGCGCCAGATGAAGGCGAAGGGGTTCAAGATCGTGCACATGGTGCAGACCCCCGCGCCGCCGCCCTTGGCGCCGTTGCCGGGCGTGGCGCCGGCCGATGGCGTGAAGCCGGCAGCGCCGGTCGCCGCTCTGCCGGGCGCTCAGCCGCCCGCGATGGATCAACTGCGCGCCACCTTCGAGGCGGCTGCGCGGGCCTCGGAAGAGGCCAAGAAACAAATCCCGCAGATGCCGGCAGCGCCCGCCGCCGGTGTGCCCGTGGCGCCCGCTGTTGCAGGCACGCCAGCCACCACGCAGTCGGTCAACGCCGCGCCGGCGACAGCGCCGACCACGCCTGACGCCCGCCCGCCTGCGACGCCGTCGAGCGAGGAGCAGGGCTTCATGACACAGTTCTGGAACGGGCTCGGCAGCCTCGTCGGTTTGCGCTAACGGTTGGGGCAAGGGGCGGGCGGCGATTCAGCTGTCAGCCTGCATGCAATCCATGATATCGCCCGGACCGGGCTCGGGAATGCCAGAAGGGGACGGGTGGATGGCTCAACACATGTGGCGTGGCGCGCTTCGCACGCTGGCCGGCCTTGTCACCCTTGGCGCGCTTGCCGCCGCACCGGCTGCGGCTCAAGGGACGTGTCCGGGCAATCCGGATGCGCTGGGCACCGCACGGGTGATGGAAGTCGATACCAGCGGCGGTTTTGAAATCGGCACCAAGATCTACAAGGGCAAGCGTCTGGCTGGGCTTCAGCCACGCGAGATTGTGCTCACCTTCGACGATGGTCCGTTTGGCAAGACGACGGATGATATTTTGGCCGCGCTCGCGCGCGAATGCGTGCGCGCCACCTTCTTCGTCGTCGGCCGCATGGCTGTGGAGCGGCCGGGCCAGCTCAAGCGCATCGAGGCGCAAGGCCATACCGTCGCCCACCACACCATGACCCACCCGATCCTGCGCGACATTCCGCTGGAACGGGCGAAGGCCGACATGATCGCTGGCTGGCAGGCGGTTGATCGGATTTTGTATGGCACCGCCGGAGCGTCGCCGCGGGTGCCGTTTTTTCGGTTTCCCGGCTTTGGCCAATCGCGTGACCTGACCCGCTGGCTGTGGGCGCAGGATATCGGCGTGTTCGGCGCCGACTTTTGGGGCTCCGACTGGAACAAGATGTCCGCCGAGGCGCTGACCCGCCAAGTCTTGACCCGCGCCGAAGAGGCCAATGGCGGCGTGATGCTTTTGCACGATATCCATGTCCACACCGCCGCAGCCGTGCCGGCCATTTTGCGCGGTTTCAAAGCGCGTGGCTTTACGATGGTGCATATCGTGCCGAAGGGCACGCTGGCGCCGGTCGCCACCGGTAGCGTGCGGCCCACCCCGGTTCCGGCGCCGCTGCCGGCCGCCGCGCGTGCCCCGGCCTCGGTGCCCGCCGGCGCGCCGCTTGATCTGTTGCGGCCCTGACCCGCCCTGACGACGGGCCAGCCTTCCCCACCGGGAGTGGCTCGCGCGCCCGGCTTCGCTAAGCTCTCACCGACGATTCGTGCCACCGATGCGGGACCTCGTGTCATGCCGGTCACATGTGTTGCCGGGCGCGACCGCTGGCCAGCCGGTCGGTGAGGTTTGAAGAGTCCTCGCCCACGACAAGCCGGTGCGATCGCGGCGGGGTGCGTTAGGTTGAGGTGACGAGGGTGGCGATGGCACGCGCGGGATTTTTCAGCGACTTCTCCACCCAAGCTGCCGGCATGGGCGCCATCGTCGCGCTTGTGGGGTATGCCTCGTCGGTCGCGGTCGTGGTGGCCGGGCTGAAGGCCGTGGGGGCCTCGACCTTGGAGATCACCTCGGCGCTGGTGCTCTTAGGCCTCGGCAAGGGGCTCATTGCCATCGGCCTGAGCTTGTGGACCCGGCTGCCGGTGTCGATCGCGTGGACAACGCCGGGGCTCGCGCTGCTTGCCACCACGGGCGTGGTCGAAGGCGGCTTTCCCGCGGCGGTCGGCGCGTTCCTCGTGGTCGGCGTGATGATTGCCATAACGGGGCTCTTCAAGCCGCTAGGTGATCTTGTCGCCTCGATCCCCAAGCCGATCGCCAATGCCATGTTGGCCGGCATTATCCTGAAGCTGGCGCTTGCCCCGTTCCTCGCGCTCGCCAAGGTGCCGGTGACCGCGCTGTTGGTGTTGATCACGTGGGCGGTGGTGCAGCGGTTCTATCGGCTGTGGGCGGTGCCGGCGGCGGTGGTGGTGGCGCTTTGTGCGATTGCCGTCACCGGGTTGTCCGCCGAGGGGGCGGGGCCCGCGCTTGCCTGGCCAAGCGTCACATGGATCACGCCTGTGTGGACGTGGCAGGCGATGGTGTCGATCGCATTGCCCGTTTACATCGTCACCATGGCCTCGCAAAACATCACGGGGCTCGCCGTGATGGGTTCGTTTGGCTATCGCCCACCGGTTGCCCCAGGGCTCGTCGCCACGGGCGCGTATTCCGCGCTAACCGCGCCGCTGGGTGCGCCGACCTTGAACTTCGCCGCCATCACCGCCGCCTTGTGCTGCGGGCCTGACGCACATCCCGATCCGGCCCGGCGCTATGTGGCCGCGGTGGTGGCGGGCGTCGGCTATATGGCGTTCGCCGGTCTCGCCGGCGTGACCGCGGCGATCGTGACCCAGTCGCCGCCGGTGCTCATCGAGGCTGTCGCTGGCCTCGCGCTCATTGGCGCGCTCGGCGGCGCGCTCAAGGCCGCCGTGGACGGGGAGGCGACCCGCACGGCGGCACTCGTCACCTTTCTCCTCACGGCGTCGGGTCTGTCCGTGATGGGTGTTGGCGCGGCGTTCTGGGGGCTGATCGGCGGCTTGGCGGTGATGGGCCTTGATCGGCTCGGCAAGCCATCAGCGCCGCGCGGGTGACGTTTCGCCTCAGGCTATT
>CALSBD010000389.1:0-3889 GCA_943373055.1 Rhizobium sp. Q54 | reverse complement strand
CAAACCGTTCCCACGTCAGGGGCTGAAAATCGCACCCGTGGCTCGCAGCGATCGCGCGGCTGGCGATGCCGCAGTCGATCTCACCGGCGCGAATCGCAAACGCCAGATCGTTGCCGGTGTTGAACGCGCCAGTCACCGTATTGAAAGCGGTGGGTTCGAGCCCTGCTTCAGCGGCGAGCTTCAAGAACAAGAGGTCGGCCCCCGCACCGCCTTGCCGGCGGCCAAACCGGGCGGCGGTGCCTGCGACGTCGACGAGATTAGTGAGCCGCTTGGGATTGCCGGGCGCGGTCAACAGGCCCTGTTCGCGGCGGGCGAACGCGATGATGACGGCGTCGTGGAGCCCGGACCGCGCCGCGACGGTGGCGATATTGGCGCTGTCATCGGGGTCGGGACCATGCAGATGGATCGCCGCCATCGCCACCTCGTTGCGCGCGAGGCGGTCGAGCCCGGCCTTCGAGCCCTCGCTCAAGAGCGCAAGTCCGGCGCCGGAGCGGCGCACCGCCCACTCCAACAGCGGATCTTGGCTGCCGCCGATGATGGGGGGCGGGGCGAGCGCGATGAACCCTTCGGGATGGGCAAGACCTGCCTCCACCCAACGATCAAGCGCGTCGCGCGGAAACAGCCACTTGCCGGTCACTTTCGAGCACGGCACCGCGCCATTGGCGACCAGCTCATAGAGCTTGCGTTCCTTGATGCCGAGATAGGCGGCAGCGTCTTCGGTGTTGAGATAGGCCGTCATGCATAAAGCTGTGTTTGAGTGCACCAATTCCAAACTTGAATTGCTTTAGCAGAAACCCATAATCCAGCCAATCGTTTTGTCCGACCGGTGAGACCTTATGGACGTCACAAGTGCGTTCGTGGCCGCATTCCAGCTCATGATTGGCCTCGATCCGCAATTCCTGCAGATCGTTGCACTCTCGCTGCGCGTGACGCTGACCTCCGTCTTGATCGCGGCGGTGGTTGGCGTGCCGCTCGGCGCCTGGCTGGCATTGGCGCGGTTTCGCGGGCGCTCGGCGGTCATTGTGCTCATCAATGGCCTGATGGGTCTGCCGCCGGTGGTCGCGGGGCTAATTGTGTTCTTGGCATTGTCCCGCTCCGGACCCCTGGGCACGCTCGGGCTTTTGTTCACGCCGACCGCGATGGTGATCGCGCAGACCTTGCTGGTGCTGCCCATCGTCATCGCGCTCACCCGGGCGACATTGGAAGAGCTGTGGGGCGAGTACCGCGAGCATCTCACTTCGCTGGGCCTCACGGGCGTGCGGGCGATCCCCACACTCATCTTCGATGGCCGCTTCGCGCTCGCAACCGGGCTGTTGGCCGGCTTCGGTCGGGCCAGCGCGGAGGTCGGGGCGGTGTTGATCGTCGGCGGCAATATCGCCGGCTACACCCGCACCATGACCACCTCGATCGCGCTGGAGACCTCCAAGGGCGACCTGCCGCTTGCCTTGGGGCTTGGCCTGGTCTTGATCGCCCTGACGCTCGCCATCAACGCCGCCGCGTTCGGGGCGAGCCGGATCGGCGCGCGGTTTGCCGGATGAGCATCATGCGGGCCGCACCATCTATCCTTCCTTTGAGCGTCCGCGACCTCGGTTTCGAGGCGGATGGCAAGCGGTTGTTGTCAGGGGTCACGTTTGATCTGCCCATGGGCGGGGTCACGGCGATCATCGGGCCCAATGGCGCGGGCAAGTCGCTGACGCTTCGGCTGTGCCATGGGCTGCTCGCGCCGACCCAAGGCCGGGTGGTTTGGCAGGTTGAAGGAGGCGTGGTGAGCGGCCAAAAGCGCCATGCCATGGTGTTTCAGCGCCCGGTGATGCTGCGCCGCTCGGTCAGCGCCAACCTCGACCACGCGCTTGTCGCCACCGGCGTGCCCGATGCGGTCGCGCGTCGGGAGGCGGCGCTTGCCAAGTTTGGGCTTGCCGATCTCAGGGACCGCCCCGCGCGCTTGATGTCGGGGGGCGAACAACAACGGCTCGCGCTGGCCCGAGCCTGGGCGCTGGCGCCGCATGTGATGTTCCTCGACGAGCCGACCTCACAGCTCGATCCGGGCGCGACCCGGCAGATCGAGGCGCTGATCGCCGCGCTGGCGGGCGAGGGCATGACGATCGTGATGACCACCCACGATTTGGGCCAGGCACGCCGACTGAGCCAGCGCGTGTTGTTTTTCAATAAGGGCCATCTCATCGAGGATCAGCCCACCGCCGCGTTCTTCGCCTCACCCGCCTCGCGGGAGGGCCAAGCCTTCATCGCCGGAGATCTTCTGTGGTGATGATCAAAATCGACCCATAAACCCCTAAAACCACGCATGAAGACGCCTCTGAGCCGGGGCTATCCCTTAAGGGGCTTCATGTCATTCGGGAGGATGTCCACCATGATATCGCTTCGTTCGTTTGTTTCCACCGGCTTGATGCTCGCGGCCTTCGTCTTGGCCGCGGCACCTCAGGCGCATGCCCAGGCGACGGGGACAGACCGGTTCATCACCGTGTCGTCGACCACGTCGACCACGGACTCAGGCCTCTTCACCCACCTCCTGCCGAAGTTCCAGGCGGCGACCGGCATTGAGGTGCGGGTTGTCTCGCAGGGCACCGGGCAGGCGCTCGACACCGGGCGGCGCGGCGATGCCGACGTGGTGTTCGTGCATGCCAAGGCGCAAGAAGAAAAGTTCGTCGCCGAGGGCTTTGGCGTCGAGCGCAAGCCGGTGATGTACAACGACTTCGTGCTGATCGGCCCGCGCCAGGACCCCGCCGGCATCAAGGGCAGCAAAGACATCGCCGAAGCGCTCAAGGCGGTCCAGGCGAAGGCCGCGCCGTTCGTGTCGCGCGGCGACAAGTCGGGCACGCACTCCGCCGAGCTCAATTTGTGGAAGGTCGCGGGCATCGACATCGCCGCCGCCAAGGGGCCGTGGTACCGCGAGATCGGCCAGGGCATGGGAGCGGCGCTCAACACCTCGTCGTCGATGGGTGCCTATGTGCTGTCCGACCGCGCTACCTGGATCAACTTTAAGAACCGCGGTGACCTGGAGATCATGGTGGAGGGCGACAAGCGCCTGTTCAACCAATACGGCATCATCCTCGTCAACCCGGCCAAGCACGCCCACGTGAAGGCGGCCGACGGCCAGGCCTTCATCACCTGGGTGACGTCGCCCGAAGGCCAAAAGGCGATCGCCGACTACAAGATCAACGGCGAGCAGCTGTTCTTCCCCAACGCGACCCAGCCGGGGGCGTGACAGTCTCCCGGGCTGATGGGCAGCCTTTTAGGGGAGGGGAGCGAGCGCCAGGCTGACATATGCCGGTGGTAGACCCATAAGCAGGCGTGTTGGAGCGTCGCGGCATAGGCGTTGCATTTGTGGTTTTGAAGCCCTGTGCGAGGTCCCCTCCCATGAACTCCTTTTCTCAGATCGCAGCGCCGATCCGTCGCCGGCCGATGATCGGCGTGATGATCGTGCTGATCGCCTTCGTGATGTCCGGCAATGGTCTCGTCTCACCCATCCTGTCGGTCTATGCCTCGACATTCTCCACCTCGACGACGTTGATCGGCATGATCATCACGTTGTTCGGCGTCGGCCGGTTGGTTGCCAACATGCCAGCCGGGATCTTGTCGCAACGGGTCGGTCGACGACCGTTATTGATCCTGGGGCCGGCCGTTCTGGTCGTCGGCTCGTTTGGCGCGGCGATCACCGGGTCGTTCGAGGTGTTGCTGTTCTGGCGCTTCGTGCAGGGCATCGGTTCGGGCATTTACATGACCGTCTCGACGGCGAGCTTGGCGGATTTGGCCGAGGACGAGGACCGCGGCCGGGTGATGGCGCTTTATCAATCGGGCATGCTTTTGGGCGCGGGGATCGGACCGGCGGTCGGTGGCGTGATTGCCGCGCATTATGGATATACCGCGCCGT
>CALSBD010000388.1:0-3890 GCA_943373055.1 Rhizobium sp. Q54 | reverse complement strand
ATTCGCCGATCTTGTTCGGTGGCTGGCGACGGCGGCCCGTCGGGCGGGCGTGACGCATTACGAGGTGTGGAACGAAGCGTCGGCGCTGGGCCATTGGAGCGACGACATGGCCACGCTGATTGAATTGCACCGGGTCTCGTATGAGACCGTCAAGGCGGTCGATCCTGCCATGCAAGTGCTGGGGGGGTGCACCCACAGCTGGACGTTCGATTTTCTGCGCGCGTTCGCCGAGGCCGGCGGAGGCCAGCACTGTGATGGCCTTTCGGTGCACGGCTATACGTATCAGCCGGAAGACTACAAGGATCAGTTCGATCAGCTCGACGCCATTACCCGCCACTGCGCCAATGGTCGGGATAGCTTCAAGGCCTATGTGACCGAGATCGGCTTTCGCTATCCGGCGTTCAGTCTCGAGAACCAAGCAAAATTCTTGGTACTTTATACACTTGAGGCCGCCTCGCGGGGCAACATCGGCGCGATGCTTTGGTTTCGGTTCACCAACCCGCGCCAAGAGATCTTGTCGGGCTATCGTCAGAACTCATCGACGGGTTATGCGCTGGTCGGCCACGGCGGGTCCTATTGTCGCCCCGCTCTGGCGGCCTATCGCTGGACCGAGCGGTTGCTGCAACACTTTGACGTCGTGGCCGAAGGGCCGGCCAATGACCGACTCTATCATTTGCGGATCAACGGCACCCCACGCGCTCTGGCGCGGTTCCGCCCATCGGGCGGCCCGATGCCGACGGCGGCGGGTTGGCGCCTGTTCGATGCCTGCGGCACGCCTCTTGAGACGCCCACGGACCTGACCTTCGCCATCGCCCCTGATGCCCTGGGCCTGATGTCTTGACGGACCGGCCAATCGGGCGCGACCGCTCGATTGGCCAGGGATGCGGGGCGCGCAGGCGCTGGGTTTGGTATTTGCGCGCAGGCGCTGGGTTTGGCTTTTCGCGCCTGCCCCTTACACCTGATCCCAGCGCTTGCCCTTGAAGACGATCTTCTCGGTGCGGCACTCGGGCGGCTGTGACAGGGCGAACATGATGGCGCCCCACACCGACCGGGCGGTGACCAGGCCTGATGGGGAGCGGTTTTCGTCCCATTCGGGGGCGTCGGGCGCGATGTTGTCGAAATCGATGGGATAAAGCGCCGTCATGCGCACGTTATCAGCACGCAGCCGCTCGGCCATGATGTCGCAGAAGCCGGCAAGACCATGCTTAGCGGCATAAAAGACCGGATGGGCTGGCGATTCGACATAGCCCGGCACCGCGCAAATGGATACCATCGCGACAATGTCGGGCGATGGCGCGGCGCGTAAGAGCGGCAGGCAGGATTTGGTCATCAGGATCGAGCCGATCAAGTTGGAGGCAATGATGTCGCCGACCGCGTCGTCGGTGATGGCCTCCAGGTCGGTCTCTTCCTCCCAGCGCCCGGCATTGAGGAACAAAGTGTCAATGCGGTCGGTGCGGCGGGCGATGGCGTCGAACCAGCGGCGGATGTGGTCAGGATTGGCGACGTCGCAGGCGTCGGCATAGGCGGTGCCGCCCTCGGCCGTGATGGTGGCGGCGGTGCGCTCGGCGGCTTCGGCGGTGCGGGCGGAGAGGTGCACCGTGGCGCCCGCGCGCGCCGACAACAGGGCGACGGTCCGCCCGAAATCTCGTCCAGCGCCTGAGACCACGATCTGGCGCCCTTCAAAATACCGATCCATGTGTCTTGTCTCCGTCTGTCAATTGGCCGTTGCCGCGGCCGCAGGCCCTTGGCGCGGCGACGCCATGGGCGGGTGTATGGTGGGTGTTAGGAGAGGGAGTGGGAGAGGTCGCGGCCGGCCCGCCGCCTTCAGGGAGCAGGCCGGCCCGCAGCGTCACTGTGCAACAATTGCAACTGGTGGTTCCATTCCATTAAATGAGGAGGAGGCATAGGACAGCGCGTAGGCGCCGGCCGCCAGGAACGCCAAGCGATCGCCCTCGCGAAGGCCCACGGGCAAGTGGGGCGGCGCCTCCTGATAGACAACGTCGGCGCTGTCACACGTCATGCCGGCCAGTATGGTCGGTTCGCGCTCGCCGCTATCGGGGCGGTGCGCGATCGGGAAGCGGATGGCGCCGCCGATCGCCTCGATGAGACCGCGCCACAGGCCGGCATCGAGATAGAGCCAGCGCGTATCGGCGCGGCGGGTAGCCAGCACGATGGACGCGACCAAGATGCCGGCATGGGCGCAGATCGCGCGGCCCGGCTCGGCCAGGATGCGCGGCCGCTTGGCAAGGCCGTCGAGACCCAGTGCGAGCGCCTCCTCGATGGCGGCGCACACCGGCGGCAGCGGATCGGCGCCGCTATAGGCGACCGGCAAACCGCCCCCCACATTGATGAGCTCGCAATCGAGACCACGCTCCAACGCATCGCGATAGGTGCGCACCAACACCGCGATCGCCTCGCGCCACGCGTCCGGGTCGCTTTGCTGGGAGCCGACATTCATCGACAAGCCCGAGGGCTTCAAGCCGAGGTCGCGGGCGAGCGTGAGGAGGTCGAGCGCTGACTGCGGGTTGGTGCCGAACTTTGGACCCGATGGCCAGGTGGCGCCGCGGCTGCGCAAGGCGGCGAGGCGCACCTGAACGCCGGCGCCGGGGGCCAAAGCGGCGACCTTGCGGATTTCTTCTTCGCTGTCGACCGCGTAAAGGCCCACGCCCACCGCATGGGCCCGCTCAATGGAGTGGGTGTTTTTGATGGTGTTGCCAAACAGGATGCGGTCGGCGCGGAAGCCAGCGTCCACGGCGGCGTTGAGCTCGCCTTCGCTCGCCACGTCGCAGCCCAGCCCGTGCTCGCGGCAAATGCGCAGGACCTCGGGCAACGAGTTCGTCTTCACCGAATAGTGAAAGTGGGTCACCGACGGCAACAGGCCTTGCAAGCGGGCAATGGCGGCCCGCACGGCCGTACTGGAGACATAAACGAAGGGTGTTTGTTCATCGGCGAGCGCGCGCTGGTAGCTGGGCTCAGCCATCACGGCCGACAGGCTGGCGGGTAAGTCCGTCCCGCTGAGGGTGGGTGGAACGGCGCCGCCCGCGCCGGGGATCGAAAGGTCAAATGTCTTGGCCATAACCGGTCTCCTGGATAGACGGCGTCGGACACGACGCCTGGTCTCCTGTGTGATGTCGGGATTTGGGGAGGGTTTTGAGCCCAGCAATTTATGAGTGCATTGATCGGACATAGAGCCTTATGAGGGTATTTCAACTACCAAAGTCTGTAATAGCGCGGATATAAAATCTAAGCGATTGTCCCGCCGACCTCGCAACCGTCCTACGCGCTGCGAATGATGGCCTTTTGACGAAGGTCCCGGGTGAGCGCGCTTCTTGCGCCCCGGGGCCGCTAGAAAGCGAAGCACCCCATGCTTGAGACGCTCTCAGTCCGTTCGGACGTCAATGACCTATGCCGCGTTCTGACGCGCGACGGCGCCGTCATCGTGGCGGATGGCGCCAACATACGCGAGGGCGGAGGTCCAAGACCCTCTGGGCCGCGCTGCTGACGGCTCTCAAACCCCATCACCAAAAGCCCAAACCAAGACCACTCGATCCGCCGCAAGGGATCCAGCCAGCGTCTTTGGGCTCGTGTCGCCGGCGCACGCGCCGGCCTGACCACCCCTTCGCCCGAGCAAAACTGGAGATCAGGGATGAACGAGCAACCTCGCATGACCCCGCGCAGTCGACCGCTGGACGTGATTGGCATCGGTTTTGGGCCCGCAAACCTGAGCCTGGCCATCGCGTTGCGGGAAGGCGCTCCGGGCTTGACGACGCTGTTCCTCGAAAAGTCGCCCGCGTTCACCTGGCATGGCGGCATGTTGCTGCCCGATGCCCAGATGCAGGTGTCGTTTTTGAAGGACTTGGCCAACCTGCGCAATCCGCGCAGCCACTTCA
>CALSBD010000387.1:0-3896 GCA_943373055.1 Rhizobium sp. Q54 | reverse complement strand
GTCGTCGAACAGGATCGCCGTCACCGTGCCCGAGCGCGGCGCGGGGATCTGGTTCATGGTCTTCATGGCCTCGATGATCAGAAGCGTCTGACCCTCCTTCACCACGGTCCCTTCCGATACGAACGCCTTGGCGCCCGGCTCCGATGAGCGATAGGCGGTGCCCACCATCGGCGACTTCACGAGGCCCGGGTGATTGGCATAGTCGGCTGTGGTTGCAGGCGCGGCGACCGGGGCGGCCGCGGCCACAGGGGCCGCCATGGCGGCCGGAGCGGCCTGCATGGCGACCGGCGCCACCGCCGTCATGTGGATCTGCCGCGCCACCCGGATCTTCAGGTCGCCGTGCTCCACCTCGATCTCGGTGAGATCCGTCTCGGACAGCAACAGCGCCAGATCACGGATCAGTTCACGGTCAAAGGGGCTCGATTTGGAGGCCATCGTGGTTTTTCTCATGGTTTGACGATGTCGGCGAGCGCTCTGAGCGCCAGGAGATAGCCCTTGGCGCCGAACCCGCACATCACCCCCGCCGCGACCGGCGAGACATAAGAGTGGTGGCGGAACGGCTCGCGCGCGAACACGTTGGACAAGTGAAGCTCGATCGTGGGCACCCCCGCCGCGCGGATAGCGTCGTGGATGGCGATCGAGGTGTGGGTATAGGCGCCCGGATTGAGCACAATCCCCTTGGCGCGCTCGAACGCTTCCTGGATCCAATCCACGAGTTGGCCTTCGTGATTGGTTTGCCGGAACTCCACCTCAAGGCCAAGCTCCGGCGCGAGCGCGTGAACCTGGGCCTCGATGGAGGCAAGCGTATCGGTGCCATAAACGCCCGGTTCGCGCCGCCCCAGCATGTTGAGGTTGGGTCCGTTGAGCACGAAGACGCGGGTGGCCATTACGGGTTCTCGAGTGAGCGAGCACGCCCCGGCGGGCGCGCGCGATGAGCGGCTTTATAGGCGCACCCGTGCGAGACGAAAAGCCCCGATGTTACGCCTCTCATAGGGATGACAAGCGCTGGCGGTCGGAGCTCTTGGCGATCAGCACGCCTTGGAATCAGCGCCACACTTGCGGATGTCTTCCACCCGCTTCTTCAGCGTCTCAAGACCGACGGCGCCGGGAATGACATCGCTGCCAATGACATAGGTCGGCGTGCCGGTCAAACCGAGGCCATTGGCCAGCGCATAATTCTCTTCGATCGTGGCGGCGACCTCCGGATCGGCCAGCGCGGCTTCGATCTTTTTCACGTCGAGACCGATCTCCTTGGCCACATCCAAGGCGCGCTGCTTATTGGCCTGACCGCGGCCACCCAGCAGCTTGTTGTGGAACTCGTCGTGCTTGTCCGGCGCGATCCGGTTGACGGCGATCGACACCTGGGCAGCCTCAACCGAGCCGGGTCCAAGCACCGGGAATTCCTTGAGCACGTAGCGCACCTTTTTGTCGCTCTCGAGCAGCGCCATGGTGTCGGCAAGCCCGCGCTTGCAGAAGCCGCAATTGTAGTCAAAAAACTCAACGATCGTGACATCCCCCTCGCGGTTGCCCATCTCCGCCTGACGCGCGGAGTTGAGAAGGATATTCGACTGTTCGGAGATCAGCTTTTGGCGCGCTTCAGCCTGCTCGTCGGCGCGCTTCTTCTCCAAGGCGGCCATCGCCTCTTCGATGATCTCAGGGTTTTTCAGCAAATACTCCCGGATCACCGTCTCAAACGTGGCGCGCTGCGCGTCCGTGAGTGCGTCCTGGGCGCGCGGCGCCGAAACGGGGGCGAAAAGCACGCCAACAACGGCGGTGGTGGCAAGAAGGCGGCGGACCATGGGGGCTCCAGACGGCGACATGTATTGAGTGAACGGGGGAACCAAGGGGTGGGTCAGGGACGGCCCCAAGGGGTGCGCCGCGCGCGTGAACGCTCGACACGTTTCAACATGAGACTACAGCTTCGGCTGCTTGAAGGATAGAATGTCATCGGCCTTCAACCAACCGGGTGTGCCCACTTTCAATTGGGCCTGCGCGCGCTTGGCGTGGCCCTTGGCTTGATCGATTTGTCCCTCGGCGAACAGGCCCTGCGCGATCATCAGATCGGCGGTCGCCTGATCCCCACGGCGCGCGTGTGCGGTTGCCAAATGCCGGTAAGCCGGGCCAGCGCCGATCGTCTCGCGCGCCACGCCCACTGTGAGTTCCTTGATCGCCTCATCGAGCAGTGCCCGATCGCCGGTCTCCAAGAGCGCGTGCCCAAGCATGGTCCGCAGCAAGGCTTGATTGGGCGCAAGCCCGACCGCGCGGCGCAACGGCCCCACCGCCTCGCGCGCCCGCCCGCTTTCAAGCAGCGCTTGGCCCTTGAGTTCATGAAAGAATGGATTGCCCGGCTGTTCGGCGATCATCGCGTCAATCAGGCGCACGGCTTCGGCCGGTTGACCGAATCGATAGGCCGCGATGGCGCGGGCATAGCGGGCAGGCAGCGAGGTATCCGAGGCTGGATAACGTCGTTGGATGCGTGCGGCGGATTCCGTGAAACCCGACAGCTTCGCCCGCGCCATCTGATGGCGCTGCACCAGGGCAGGCGGATCGACCGTCGCGGAGAACTTTGAGGCGGCGACCAGCTGTTCGAGCTGCGAGATGCGCTCGCGCGGCATCGGGTGGGTCTGGATGTAGGGGTCGGTGTACCGCGCTGACAACAGCACCTGATCGGCGAATCGGCGGAACGACTTGAGCATGCCGGCGCCCGACTGGCCGGTGCGCTCCAGGAACGTCATGGCCATGCGGTCGGCGGTGAGCTCTTCGGTGCGGGCATAGGCCAGCAACGTGCGTTGGGCCACATGCGCGCCGGCCATGCCGGCCGCCTGACCTGCCTGCGCGGCACCAGGTGAGTTGGTTGCCGCGCCCGCCACCACCATGCCCGCGCCAATGACGGCGGCGATGCCGGCCATCGTTTGCGCCCGCGCCAACGCCTCACGCAGCCGGATCAAGTGGTTGCCGGCGATGTGGCCGGTCTCGTGGGCGATCACCCCGATCACCTCGTTGGGCGTCTCCGCCTCCAACAAAAGCCCGGTGTGAATGAACATGCGCGTGCCCGACGCGACAAAGGCGTTGTAGGTCGATTCGTTGACGAGGAGCACTTCCACCGAGCCTTTGGTGAGGCCGGCGGCCTTAAGGATCGGCGCCGTGTAGTCGCGCACCAGCTGCTCGATTTCCGCGTCGCGCACCAGATTAAGCCCAGGACCGCGATTTTGCGGCGGGGTGGTCTGCGCTGCCGAGGGGAGGGCTGTCACCAGGGGCGCCAGCACCGCAAGGCTCATCAGCGCCAGTCGGGCCCACTTCGGGCGCGAGGCGGAAGACGAGCGCGGTGGTGTCGTCACGTCCAACGATGAAGTCCTTCTCAAGGACGGCCAGTTCAGTGCCGCCGCGAGTTCCGACGATGAGGCGCCGTGCAAGGCCGGCTTGCGCTGAGCGCCCAGATTTGGTTTGTCGCCTTGCCGGCCCCGCACAGTCAATCGCCGACTGCGGCCAAATCGGGGCATCTTGGCCCCCAAGGACCCACTTCATGGCCCCTCAGCCCTCCGCGCGCGCAAATGTGAACGCCTTTTTGGCGATGGACGTCATGAGCCGCGCCATCGCGCGTGAAAAGCGCGGCGAACCGGTCGTTTATATGTGCGTCGGCGAGCCGGGCACCCCGGCGCCCCGGGCGGTACGCGAGGCCGCCGAGGTCGCGCTGAGGGCCGGCCGGCTTGGCTACACCGAGGCGCTCGGTCTGGCGTCCCTGCGCGCGGCAATCGCCCGCCACTATGGCGACCACTATGGCCTTTCGATCGCGCCCGAGCGCATTGCGGTGACGACCGGGTCGTCGGCCGGGTTCGACCTCGCTTTCCTCGCCGCGTTTGATCCGGGCGACCGCGTCGCAATCGCAAGCCCTGGCT
>CALSBD010000386.1:0-3899 GCA_943373055.1 Rhizobium sp. Q54 | reverse complement strand
AAGGGCTTGCCGCTCGGCTTGCAGCTGATCGGCCGCCCGTTCGACGAGGCGACGCTGTTCCAGATCGCCCAGGTCATCGAAGACGCGACAGGACGCTTCGAGGTGAAGCGCTGGTGGTGAGATGGTCGGTGTCACGGTCGCGTCCGTGCTCCTGAAGGCGCTCAGAGCAGTGCTCTTCGCCGTCGCGGGGTTTCTCGTGGCGGCGTTGGTGCTCAATTGGCTGCGCGACGTGGACGCGGGCGATCCGCGCCAGATGGCGATCGGCATCGCGGTGCTCCTCGGGATGGGGTTTGCCTGCGGTCTGCTCGCCAAGCGTTTTGCGAAGGGGGGCTAAGGCGATGGCTTGGCGCCCCTTCGCGATGGCCTTGGGGCTCGTCGGCCTGCTTGGCGGGTCGTCGCATGCACAAACACCGTTTTCCGCCGACGATCTTCTCAAGGGGACCACGGTCAGCGCCGAGGCCTGCGCCAAGGTGCCGAGCGCCGTCTTCGTGACCGTCGACAAGCGGGGCACGTGCATCCGCTACTATCTCTCATCGAAGCTATCCGGCGACCGCGCGGTCATCTACTTCCCCGGCGACGCGATTGTGCGCGGGCCGGGCGGCAAGCCGGCGCCTGAGCCCGGCTACATGACCCAAAGTGCTGAGGTCATCGCCATCGCCGCCAATGTGTGGGCTGAACGGCTCAAGCGACCGATGATCTTTTTCGGTCGCGTGGGCCTGCATGGCTCGTCGGGTTGGCATGCGCATCGCCGCTCGCTGCACGAAATCAAAGTCACCCGCGCCGCGATCGACGCCATTGTCACCCGCCATGGTTTCAAGACGCTCGATGTGGTCGGCCAATCGGGCGGCGGCCTGCTTGCCGCCGCGCTTGCCGCCTCGCGCGCCGATATTGGCTGCGCGGTGATGGCCTCAACGCCGCTCGATTTCCGCGCCTACGCCGATGAGGTCAACTGGACCTTCCGTAACACCGGCTGGCTGGCCCACTACGACCCGATCGGCGAGGCCCGCACCGTCGCCGCCAATAAAGGGCGCGTGTTCATCTTGACCGACCCGAAGGATGCCGTCGTGCCCGCCGCGACCCAATCGGGCTTCGCGCCTGCTGTCGTGGCCGCGGGCGGTCGCGCCGTCCAGGTTAAGACCGCCGGGCGCGGCCCGAAAAACCACGGTCTCACCGAAAAGGCGCTCTTCCTCGCGGGCGATTGCGCGGCCGGCAAGGACGACGCCACGATCGTTAAGCGCTTTCAAGGGACAGGGCCGGAAGATTTCCGCTAGCGCGTGATCCCAACAAGCGGACACCGGTTATTGGGTAAAGATCACGCGTTAACATAGACTTAGAGCGCCGATCTGATGCAATCAGATCGAAAAGCGCTCTAAACCTGCCAAAGATCAAAACACGTCCTCATAGATGGTCGCCACCTCGAGGGCGACGTTCAGCGACGGCAGCTCGAGCCGATCCGCCCCTTCCAGCATGTCGGGCTCTGCGGCAAACACGCCGTCGTGGCGCCGCCATACCCACAGCCGCGCCTCGTCGCTGCCTGCGATCACATAGGCGTCGAGGGAGGGGAGGGTGAGATAAGCATCCGCCTTGGCGCGGAAATCGTCGGCAAGGCTCGACGGTGACAACACCTCAATGATGAGAATCGGTTCAGTGCTCACCCGTCGGCTGGCATCCGCCGTCCGCTTGAACACTTGGACGTCGGGAAAGCGGATGCCGTCTGCGACGTCCACCGCGAAGGTCTCGATTGTGATGTCGTAGTCCCGGCGCGGCAATGCGGCTCGCAAGACGGCCCGGAGGCTTTCACAAATGCGCTGATGCCGCAGTGTCGCCCCCACCATCATCACCGGCCGCCCTCCCACAAGCTCATACCGCCCCGGTTGGCGTACCACCCAATCGAGGAACTCCGTCTTCGACATCAACGTCCCCGGATGCACCGTCATGTCTGACCTCCAGATCGACAACTCAGATACTGAGCATTGAACGACGAGCAGGCATCAACACTCAAAACACGCCCTCGAAAATCAAATCGAAGCTCAGCGCTACCGATAGGTTGGGCAGCTCGATCGTACCGTCGCCTTCAAGGTAAAGTGGCGCGGCCGGCCAGGAACCGTCATCGAACCGGACCCACACCCACGCTTCTCGCTTTTCCTGTCCAACAACAATGTAGCAGCGAAGACTATCGAGCGTGAAATACTCCTTTGGCTTGTGCGCCAGATCGACGAGTTGGGTCGAGGCGGACCGCACCTCGCAGATGAAGGCTGGATCGCGGCAAACCCGCGCGGCGCGATCGCCCCCGGCAGGCTCCACGAAGACATCAGGCTGGCGGATGCTCTCGGGTGTTTCCAGGCCGAAATCTGTAAATCCGACTCGCCAAATCGATCGATCAAGCTGAGAGCGAAGCGCGAAGATGATGTTGCTTGTGATTTCATTGTGCGCGCGCGACACAGGCGTCATCATCGGCGACACTCTCCCGAACGCAAGCTCATAGGGTATCGTCTGTCCGGCGCTCCAAGCAAGAAACGCCTCTTTCGACATCAACGTCCCCGGATGCACCGTCATGGCATGCTCCTGATCCCACAGGGCTTGTTCCCATCCTAGCATGCGTCTATTCAGTCCCCAATCTTGCCGTTCCACTGACGGGTGTTTGATCAATGACCGCGCATGTTCGTTCCGCCAAGCCGAGCCAGTATCTCAAGGGCGCTACTGGCGATTGGGAGATCGTGGTGGGCATGGAAGTGCACGCCCAAGTCACCTCCAAGGCGAAGCTCTTCTCCGGTGCGTCGGCTGAATATGGCGGTGCGCCCAATGACCACGTCTCGCTCGTCGATGCGGCCATGCCCGGCATGCTGCCCGTGATCAACGAGGAGTGCGTGCGCCAAGCGATCCGCACCGGGCTTGGCCTGAAGGCTGCGATCAACCTCAAGAGCGTGTTCGATCGCAAGAACTACTTCTACCCCGATCTGCCGCAAGGCTATCAGATCTCGCAGTACAAGAGCCCCATCGTCGGCGAAGGCATCGTCTACATCGACATGCCCGACGGCGAGACGATTGAGGTGGGGATCGAGCGCCTTCATTTGGAGCAGGATGCCGGCAAGTCGCTGCACGATCGCGATCCCAACGCTAGCCATGTGGACTTGAACCGCTCGGGCGTCGCGCTGATGGAGATCGTCTCCAAGCCGGATATCCGCTCGGCGGAGGAGGCGCGGCTTTATCTCACCAAGCTGCGCACCATCCTGCGTTATCTGGGCACCTGCGATGGCAACATGGAGGAAGGCTCCATGCGCGCCGACGTCAACGTGTCGGTCAGAAAGCCCGGCCAGCCCTTTGGCACGCGCTGCGAAATCAAGAACGTCAACTCGATTCGCTTTGCCGGCCAGGCCATTGAATACGAGGCGCGTCGCCAGATAGCGATCTTGGAAGACGGCGGCACGATCCGCCAAGAAACCCGCCTTTATGATGCGGCCAAGGGCGAGACCCGTTCCATGCGGTCGAAGGAAGAGGCGCACGACTACCGCTACTTCCCCGACCCCGATCTGCTGCCCTTGGAGTTCGATCAAGCCTATGTCGACGCGCTGAAGTCGGGCCTGCCGGAGCTGCCCGACGACAAGCGGGCCCGGTTCATGCGTGACTACGGCCTGCCGGGCTATGATGCGGGCGTGCTCGTTCTGGAGAAGGCGTCGGCCGACTATTTCGAGGCCGTCGCCAAGGGCCGCGACCCAAAGACCGCGTCGAACTGGGTGATCAACGAGCTGTTCGGTCGGCTCAACAAAGACGGCAAGTCGATTGAGACAACCCCGGTTTCGGCCGAGCAACTCGGTGAGATCATCGACCTCATCAAGGACGGCACCATCTCCGGCAAGATCGCCAAGGATCTATTTGAGATCGTCTACACCGAAGGCGGC
>CALSBD010000385.1:0-3902 GCA_943373055.1 Rhizobium sp. Q54 | reverse complement strand
GATAGGCCCGACGGGCGAGCGTAACGGTGGCGTCAACGCACGGATAGGCGGCCAGCAGGATCGCGGCGGCCAGATGGCCCGAGCCGGCAAGCGCGATCAAGGCGATGCCGGCCAACAGGCCAATGGGGAGGCTCCCGACATCGCCCAAGAACACCGCCGCGCGCGGCTTATTGAACGGGGCAAAGCCGAGCATGCCGGCAACCAGCCCCGCGGCCACCGCCCCGGCAAAGGCGGGAGCGGCCCCTAAAAGCGCAAAGACGACGATCGCGGCCATCGCCGGCACGATATCGGCGGCGGTGATCCAATCGAGGCCGTCAATAAAGTTGGTCAGGTTGACGAACCACCACAGGGCAAGCCCTAGCACCACGCGCTCGGCGATCAGCCCACCGCCCTCCACCCCCGGCAAAAGGCGCCAGTCGATCGGCATTGTGATCATGACGGCTGCGATGAGGGCCGCTTGGCCGATGAAACGCGGCAAGACAGGGAGCGGGCGAATGTCATCCAGCGCGCCCAAAAGCCCCAGGCCCAACGCCGCACCAATCACGGCCACGACAAAACCGGTGGGCACACTCGCGCTCATGGTGAGAAGGGCGGCGAGCGCGACCGCGACCACGGCGATGCCGCCACCTTGCGGCGTGGGCGTGACGTGGCTGGAGCGGGCATTGGGCCGGGCGAGCGCATAGCGGCGCAACAGCGGCATCAAGAGCCAGATCAGCCCCGCCGCCATCGGCGCCCCCAGCGCCACGATGGCTCCCGCCAATACTCCATCCCAAACCACGCGCGCGCTCCGCCCTGACCCCTGGCGCGAACCATAGCGAACGCGACGGTGAGAGCAACGTCAGGCGACATCGCGATCACCCGGCCGCCCAACTAACGGGCATCAGCAATGCCCCGAAGGTTCTAGGCAGACGCGGCGAATGGTGGCATGCCTGTGAACCGCTTTAAGGCGCCTTGCGGGCGCATTGGCCCAAGATCATGATCGTTGGAATTCTCCTGGCCTTCCTGGCCTATGCGGCATTCGCGGCCGGCGATGCGTTGATCCGGTCGTTGAGTGGCCAATTGCCCGTCTTTGAGATCGTGTTCTTCACGACGCTGTTTGCTTGCATCGTGGTGCCGTTCGCCAAGCCGCGCGAGGAGGGATGGCGGCATGCGCTGGAGATGCGCCAGCCCAAGCTCGTGGCGTTGCGCGCGGCGTCGGGCGTGTTCGCCGGCATCTGCGGCGTGGTGGCCTTCACTAATTTACCGCTCGCCGATGCCTATGCGCTGATCTTCTTATTGCCGTTGGTCGTCACGGTGTTTTCGATCGTGTTTTTGGGCGAGACGGTTCGCTGGCGACGTTGGCTCGCGATCGCGATCGGCCTCATTGGCGTGCTGATCGTGATTCGGCCCGGGTTTCGCGACGTGCACATTGGCCATCTGGCGGCGTTCGGGGTGTCAATCGCCGGTGCGACGACCATGATCATCCTGCGCAAGATCGGCAACACGGAAAGCCGCATGGCCTTGATCGGATCGGTGATGATCGCGGCCCTCCTCGTCAATGGGGTCCTGATGATCCCCACCTTCGAGGTGCCCACGACCAGCGAACTCATGCGGCTGGCCGGCGCGGGGCTGTCGGGCGGGATCGGCCACCTGTTGATCATGGCCGCGACCCGACGCGCGCCAGCGAGCCAGGTGGCCCCGTGTCAGTACAGTCAAGCGATCTGGGCAGTGGTGTTTGGCGTGGCATTTTTCGCCGAAGTGCCCGACCCCTTCACGCTCGCCGGCACCGGGCTGGTGGTCGTGTCCGGCCTCATCACCTTGATGCGCGAACGCGCGCTTGGCGTTCCCATTCCCGCCCCGCCAGAGGGGCGGGAACGGCTTTAACGGGCCTGGTCAGCGGACGGTGGTCCTAATAAGGGCGGCAATTGACTTGACACTAGGTCAGCTCATTCGCCATTACCCTAAGCAGGGACACACAAGGCGGCCCTTTGGTGGGTCCATCTCGCCTTGGTTGTATCCAGAACGCTTTCGATTTAGTGTCTGTCGACTAACCGATGGGCCCAAGGGGGTTAGGCCTCCCCGATCGGCGCGTGGCAGTGACGACCCGCCGTGACGAAGGTGCGTGGCGTTTGTGAAATGGGGGGTGTCCTAAGTGTCGGCCGGTCAGCCCAGGCGGTATCGCTCTCCCGTGTTCCGGTCGGTCCGGGCGCGGTGGGCTGCGTGCCTTTTGGTTGACTTGACGATCGCCGCGGTCGCCCTCGTGATTGCCTATGTGCTGCGGCTCGGTTTTGAGACGGCGCTGCGCTACGACAAATTCACGGAGTATCTGGCGACCTTCGTGCTGGTGTGCGGCGTCGTATTCGCCGTCTCGGGCCACCTTTTGGGATCATGGCGGTTTTTCGCACTCACGGACGCGCTCAATATCTTGCGCGCGGTGGTGATTGCCGTCTCGGCCTTTCTGTTCACCACCTTCTTGGTCATCCGCCTGGAGGATATGCCCCGCTCCGTGCCCATCATCACCGCCTTCATCATGGCGGGCGCGATGATCTCCGCGCGGGTCGCGTATCGAATTGTGGCAGAAGGCGCTCTGGGCAAGCTCCTACAGAACCGGCGCCTGACCGGGCGACCGTTCGTGCTGGCTTACGGGTTCAACGGCTACACCGAGGATTTCATCCGTGCCGCCAATGCCTCCACCGAGGGCCCGATTCCCGTGGGCATCATCGAAGAGGACAAGGCGCATCGGCGCAAGGTGATGCGCGGCGTGCCGGTGCTGGGCCGCATCGACGATCTTGAACTGGCGATGGCGCGGCTTGAAGCCGCGCGCGTGACCGTCGACCAGATTGTCATTACCGATGGCGCGCTGTCGCCCGCGCTCGTGTCACGCGTCCTCGACGCGGCCTCCTCGGCGGGCTTGCGGGTGTCCAAGCTGCCCGATGTGCGCGGTGTGCTCACCAACACGCCTGACAATGTGACGGCCTTGCGCCCGGTGGAGATCGAGGACCTCATCAAGCGGTCCGAGGTGCGCCTTGATGTGACGGCGATTGGCGCGGAGATCGCCGGCAAGGTCATCGCAGTCACCGGCGCGGGCGGCTCGATCGGCTCGGAGATCTGCCGCCAGGCGCTCGCCTTCAAGCCGCGGCGCATGCTGCTTGTCGATAACACCGAATATAACCTCTACCAGATCGAACGCGAGCTGCGCGCACTCGATCCGGACTGCGAGATCATCCCCTCGCTGGCCTCGGTCGCGCACCCCACCCGCATTCGCCAGCTGTTCCAAGAGGTGCGGCCCGACATCGTGTTCCACGCGGCAGCCTACAAGCATGTGCCTATGGTGGAAGCGAACCCGATTGAGGGCGTGCGCACCAATGTGGTGGGCACCGCTAACACCGCGCAGGCCGCGCTCGCGTGTGGCGTGAAGGCGTTCGTGATGATCTCCACTGATAAGGCGGTCAATCCCGAGAGCGTCATGGGCGCCACCAAGCGCATGGCGGAAGCCTATTGCCAGGCCTATGACGCGCTGTCGGCGTCGTCGGCCAGCGGCACGCGCTTCATCACGGTGCGCTTTGGCAATGTGCTGTGGTCGTCGGGCTCAGTGGTGCCGCTGTTTGAAGAGCAGCTCAGACGAGGCGGGCCGATCACGGTCACCCATTCAGAGATCAAGCGCTACTTCATGACCATCCCGGAAGCCGTTCAGCTCGTGCTGTCGGCATCGGCGTACGGCCTCAACAAGGCGACCACGCGCGGCAAGGTGTTCGTGCTCGACATGGGCGAGCCGGTGCGCATCGTTGATCTGGCTCACCACATGATCCGGCTGGCGGGCCTGAGGCCCAATCAGGACATCGAAGTGCGCATCACCGGGCTGCGTCCGGGCGAAAAGCTGTTGGAAGAGCTGTTTGACCCGTCCGAACGGGTGGAAAAGACCG